>JBGTMK010000734.1:0-3909 GCA_041743605.1 Nostoc sp. | reverse complement strand
TCCCAAGCTTGCATATCTACTTGGGTAAGTCTTGTCACATTTGAGCATTGTGGTTGAATAATTTGACTTAAAATCGCCCAAAATAAGCTGCGTGTTACATCTAATCCAGTTTTAAGCCAAGATTCATTATTACCAGGAACACCCACCTCTTGAACAATCTCTGGCTCTACCCAAATACCATGAGCGCCCAAAAGAATCTTTGCCATCCATAAGGCTCTGGGTAAATGACTGGGCGAGGTAATCAACATGACTTTATGCACTCCCCAACGCCGCAGAATCGGGATACCATAATAAAAATTTTCAAAAGTAGAATTCGCGCACTTTTCTAACCAAACGTTTTGTAACTCTGCTAATTCCGCCTGAAAAATTAACCATATACAAGGATCTGGAGAACCATGAGAGATTAAAATTGGGATTTGCGGGTATTGTTTTGCTTGTTGGGCAACATAAGTTTCTCGACGAATGCTGCCACCTAGCACAAAGAAAGCATCTACTGGCTGCGAAGAAGCAAAAACTAAGGTTATAGTAGTAAAAATCAGCCAAGCACCCAAGATAACGTACAATCCACCAGTTAGTTTTTGTAACAATTGCCACAGATTAGCCGATTTTCTTTTAATAGAAATTAATGATTTGATGGTAAATTTACGTTTCATGACTTAGGTAAAAAAAGCTGATTTAATGACTGTATAACAGTGCTACAATCCAGTGAACAAAGTGCTATCTTATAAAAGTAATCTAGAATGCAAACATGACGCTAATCAAAGTGTCACATATTTAGTATAGCCTTCCGGAGAAGGCTAACAAACTGAGAAGTGGTTGTTAATAATGCACTATTTTCGGCATCATTCAACGATAAAAATGATGAAGAGAGCATAGCTTAATTTGGGGTATAAAAACTTAAAATTTTCTAGAAAGCCTGATTGCTAAACTGTCAACAACACAATTATTCCAGCTAATATACATGAACCAATCTGCGAAAAGTTACTCACCGCTCCAGGTAGCCTTGATTGGTGGAGCGATCGCCACTACTGCTACTATGTCTGTGTTCGGCCCTGCTTGGACTCGTGCTGTCCGTGCCTCTCTAGCCCTACAAGATAGCCCAAAAGCGATAGTTGACCAAGTTTGGCAACTGGTGAATCATGAATATGTTGATGGCAAATTTAATCAACAAAATTGGCAAGCAACTAGACAAAGCCTGTTGAACAAAGAATACTCTTCTCGTGAAGAAGCGTATGCTGCTATCCGTGTGGCTCTGCAAACTTTGGGAGATCCTTACACTCGATTCATGGATCCCCAACAGTTTGAAGCCCTCACTAGCCAAACATCTGGGGAAGTCTCTGGGATTGGCATTCGGATGGAACTGAACGAAAAAACTCAGCGGCTAACTGTTGTCGAAGCCATAGAAAATTCTCCGGCGCTGAAATCTGGGATCAAAGCGGGCGATGAAATTTTGGCCATTGATGGCAAACCCACTCTTAAAATGAAAGTGGATGACGCTTCCAAGCTGATTCGCGGCAAAGCGGGTACTCCCATCAATCTCCGGTTGGGACGAAAAGGGCAAAATGCCTTTGATTTGAAACTAACCAGAGCAAATATTGAAGTGCCAACGGTACGTTATACCCTCAAGCAAGAAGGAAATCGTCGCGTTGGCTATATCCGTTTGCGGGAATTTAGCGGCCACGCCGCAGAGCAAATGCAACGAGCCATCCGCGATTTGAATAGTAAGAAAGCTGATTCTTATGTTTTGGATTTGCGGGGAAATCCTGGCGGTTTGTTGCAGGCAAGCATTGAGATTGCCCGGATGTGGTACGATGACGGCGCCATTGTCAAGACAGTAAACCGTGTGGGAGGCAGTGAAGAAACTAAAGCCAATCGCACTGCTCTAACAAATCGTCCTTTGGCAGTCTTGGTAGATGGTAATTCAGCGAGTGCTAGCGAAATCCTCACAGGGGCACTCAAAGATAATAAGCGGGCGGTAGTGGTTGGTGGTCAAACCTTTGGTAAGGCCTTAGTGCAGTCAGTTCATCAACTCGCAGATGGTTCCGGCTTGGCAGTCACCATTGCCCATTACTACACCCCTGCGGGAACGGATATTAACCAGACAGGGATTACGCCAGATATCAAGCTAGACTTGACAGAGGCTCAAGAGCGGCAGTTGGCTTCTAATCCAGATTTAATCGGAACTAAGAGTGATCCACAATATGCCCGTGCGATCGCAATTCTATCAAATAACACCTTTGCCCAACCGCCAGCAAATCAGCCCACTCGACCCATGAGCCGCGCTGATAAACTGAAATTTTAGATTGACGTGAATGATTTGTTGCCAGGTGTTTATATAGTAGTATTCCCAAATCCAGATTTTTGGAGTTATGAAAACTGCTTGATATACCGTTCCAGGATTTTGGTTTGGGAATACTAGCTAGTAATCCCATCTCCAAAATCTCAGATTTATGAATCATCAGCCAGTTGATGCAACCACCGCCACCAGCTTTTTACCAATGGTGTCGGTGGTTGTTCCTATTTATAACGGTGAGGCGGATTTACCAGAGTTAATCAATTGTCTGTTGTCTCAAACCTACCCAAAAGATCGGGTAGAGTACTTGTTGGTGGACAATAATAGTAGCGATCGCACTCTCACTAACCTCAAAACATCTGCCGAAAATTCCCCAATTACAATTCGCCCCTTGAGCGAAAACCAAATTCAAAGCTCCTACGCTGCTCGCAATACTGGAATTCGTACCGCTACAGGGGAAATTATAGTTTTTACCGATGCAGATTGCCGTCCCCAACCGCAATGGTTAGATTCATTAATTCAGCCTTTTGTCAACAAAGAAGTGGTGATTGTCGCTGGTGAAATTTTGGCACTACCAGGTACAACTCTGCTAGAACAACACGCAGAGCGTCAAGAAACTTTGTCGCAAAAGCATACCCTTAAGCATTCCTTTCGTCCCTATGGTCAAACCGCTAATTTGGCGATTCGACGCATTGCCTTAGAAAAAGCGGGTTTATTTCGTCCCTATCTTACCACTGGTGGCGATGCCGATATTTGCTGGCGGATTTTGGGGGAAAATATTGGGCGTTTGGAATTTGCTCCAAATGCGATCGTTCAGCACCGCCACCGCGCTACACTTCAAGAACTGCAAAGTCAATGGCGGCGCTATGGACGCTCAAATCGCTATCTGCACGAACTGCACGGTGTAGATTTAATGCGAGAGATGACACCCAAAGAATACGGCTATCGTTTGGCACGTTGGTTACTCAAAGAAATACCAAGAGATATTAAAAAGGCGATTGCGGGTCAAGCCACCCTAGTAGATTTATTAAATACTCCCATTGGTTTGTTCACAGCTAGGGCGCGTACTGCTGGGCAAAGAAACGCCAAGCTGCCAGATAATGCCAAGATAATTGATCGACTATGAATCAATACGCTTGGGGTCAGCAAAGCGAAACCCAAGCGTATTGGAACAGACCTAATTATTATCCTAGATTTGCGAAATCCCACAGACTAAGGGTATTGGCTTCTACCCCAATGAGTGTGGCTAGAACTTCACCATCCTGTTTACTGATTAGAGTATCGCTGGTATTAGTACCAATGCCTTGAGTAATGGTGATCTGCTCAAACGTCAGACCATTCAATAATCCCAGATAATCGCTACCGACTGTAAAGTTGAAAATGGTGTCAATTCCACTCTCACTCGCCAGCACGAACATATCACGACCGCTGCCGCCGTACATTACAAGATCATACTGATTGGGTTTGGTGTACTGTTTTTAGCTAGATCAGCAGAAGCCCCACACTCACTCTTAGGAGTGTGGGATGAATGCGCGGGAGTGGAGAGATATAGTAATTAATGCTTTTTGGCGTAGCCAAAACAATTAATTACTATATCGAGCCATGACCCATATTCA
>JBGTMK010000733.1:0-5224 GCA_041743605.1 Nostoc sp. | reverse complement strand
TCTCATTAATTAAATAAGTAATAAGTAATGAGTAATAAGTAAGATTCTTTACTCATTACTCATTACTCATTACTTATTACTTCACTTGCGAAGGGATCAGGGGAGCTTGTGAGAAATGCGGGATCGTGGGCGTAGTCGATTATTCGTTTGTAATTTGGCTGGAGATTTATTTTTATGGATCTCCCCTACTGGGGCGGTTGATACCTCTGTTGGGTAATGGTTTCCCGTAATCTTTATACTTTATTCGTGGAATAGGTTCATAGTAAGCTGAATGAGCAAGTGCCTTGAAAGTAAGTGTTCTTGGGACAAATGACATCATTAACTAATCCAGAAAAAGACCGATATAATCTAACTGCCCCAGAAGTCTTTGCCAATCCCTATCCTACTTATCGTCGGATTTTGCAACAAGAGCCTGTTTACTGGAATGATTTTTTGGGGGGCTGGTATCTGATGCGTTATCAAGACGTTGCATTTGCAATGCAAGACAAACGGATTTCGGCTAAACGTCCGCCAATTAGCAAATTATCCCAATTAGAGCAACAGAATATATTTCCACTTTTGGAAAGTTTATCAAAGTGGATGCTGTTTTGCGACCCCCCAGAACACACACGTCTACGCACGCTATTTAATAAAGCATTCACTCCTCATATTATTGGCAGTATGGCACCCAGTATTCACTCTTTAGTAAACCAACTTATCGATAGTATTTATAAACGGGGTAACATAGATATTATTCATGATTTAGCTTACCCAATACCTGCAATCGTTATTACACAAATGCTGGGTGCAAATTCCGAAGACTACGAACAGTTTAAGAAATGGTCATCAGATTTCGCTAAATTTTTTGGACTGTTCCGTATGGACACAGAAATTTTGACTAATGCTAAAAAAAGTCTTCTGGAAATGAAACAATACTTCCACTTCATACTGGAAGAACGTCGTTGTCAACCCCAAGATGATCTCATAAGTAGCCTCATCTTTGCACAAGAGAAAGAAAATTCACTTGATGACGAAGAAATTTTATCAAATTGTGTTTTCTTAACCTTTGCAGGCCATGAAACTACCACTAACTTAATTGCTAATGGCTTACTTGCTTTACTCACAAATCCCAGTCAGATGCAAAGGTTAAAGAATGACCCTTCCTTAATCACAACTGCTGTGGAGGAGTTTTTACGCTACGATAGCCCAGTACAACGGCAAGCCCGCATAGCACTTACCGATCTCGAAATCAATGGTCAACAAATTCGCCAAGGGCAGCGCCTATTTCTAGCGATTGGTTCTGCTAACCGTGACCCTGAGCAATTCTTCAATCCCGACAAATTAGATATTACACGTTCACAAAACCCACATTTAGCTTTTGGCAAAGGAACCCACTTTTGCCTCGGCGCATCCCTTGGCAGACTTGAGGCACAAATAGCTATAAATACCATTGTCCAACGCTTGCCTAATCTGCGGTTAGATACAGATCGGATTGAATGGTATGAAAACCCTTCCTTGAGGGGCATGAAATCAATGCCTGTTGCTTTCAGTTTTTGAAATACTTCCCTTGAAGTGTAATAGATTTTTGTTTCAGGGATATCCATAGAAATAGAACTAAGTCAATCACTTCCAAGTGATATCTGCATTCTCAAATAATGGCAATTGAATGACTTGGGTCTGTTTGGCGTTATCAAGGTTAGACAAGGAAATGCCCAGCAACCTAATACTGCGGTTTTCCAGATCATATCGACTCAAACAGCGCTTTGGCTATCTCAAAAATCGTAGAGAGTTCACTGATGGGAGCAAGCATTGTCTTACTGCGGGTTATCTGATGATAGTCAGAGAACTTGACTTTCAGGGTTAATGTGCGTCCTCGCGTTTCATGCTGCTCTAACCGTTGCTCGACAATTTGAGCAATCTGTTCGAGTTCTTGTAACATTTCACTATGGTCACTTAAATCTATAGCAAATGAGGTTTCTGCACCAATGGACTTGCGAACTCGATTTGCTTCAACTGGGCGGTCATCTTCTGCCCTGGCAATCTTATAGTAATAATTACCTGCTTTACCAAAGTGGTGTGTTAGCTCCAGGAGCGATCGCTGCTTCAAATCTGCACCACTATGAATGCCCAGTGAGTGCATCTTCGCCGCCGTCACCTCTCCAATGCCGTGGAACTTCTCAATCGCTAGCTGCTCTACAAAAGCGATCGCATCCTCCGGTAAAATTACCGTTAGTCCATTGGGTTTATTCTGTCCTGATGCCATTTTTGCAAGAAACTTGTTAATTGACACGCCTGCGGTTGCCGTCAGCTGAGTTTCGTGGAAAATCGCAGTTTTGATGTGTCTTGCGATCGTAGAAGCGTAGGGTATGTTTTGCCTATTCTCAGTGACATCCAAATATGCCTCATCTAGCGCAACTCCTTCTACTAAATCACTGTAGCGTTTAAAGATAGCGTGGATTGCAGTAGAAATCTCTCGGTAAACGTCGAATCTCGGTCTGACAAAGATAAGCCCAGGACATTTCGCAAAAGCGGTTACTGAGGGCATTGCGGAATAAATGCCAAACTTACGGGCTTCATAACTGGCTGCTGCAACCACACCTCGCTGATTCGGACTGCCACCGACTACTAACGGTTTGCCTCGGTAGCTAGGGTTGTCCCTCTGTTCCACCGATGCGTAGAAGGCATCCATATCAACGTGAATTATTTTCCTGGTTCTAGCGACAGATTCTTGTCCCAAGGTAGCTCCACCACAAGCAGTCTCGCTTTTCACGCACTATGCCACGAGCAAATTAAATCCTAAATTAGAAATCCTATAGTACACTAGCACTAGTTTGAGCCAAATGTTGCAGATATGCAAATTATTTAAAGCTTGCTTGAACTTTCTACTATCAGCCCCGATTGGTTTTTCTGTTAATGAGTAAGCGTGACAATGTGGCTCAAATTTGGTGTAGCTCCAGATGGACAATTAGTCTGTGTTGAAGATATTGGTAGTGGTAAGACTGAGCTTTTATGCCCTTACTGTTTGGTGACTCAGTAGCACAAAAGAGATGACCACACAAGTAATTGACACAATATCCTTTGACATTCCCCAAACACTCACCCAGGTGGAAAGTGCTGCTATGAATATTGTTATATTTATAGCGAATTTGCCAATATCATTATAGTGTTTATACTAGTTTAATTAACGCTAGGAAAGTGGGGAACGATGATAAAACTATCACATCTTCCGATTACTTTAGTGGGAATGCGCTTCGCTCTAGCTCCTTTACTAGTTCTCGATGCTTTAGACCATAGAACCAGTTTTTGGTTCATCATCGGTTATGTTATTGCCGTACTTTCAGACGTTTTTGATGGGATCATTGCCCGTCGCTTAAAGGTTAGTACAGCCCTACTTCGTCAAGCAGATAGCTGGGCTGATATTTGTTTGTATTTGTGTGTGGCGATCAGTATTTGGTTAGTATATCCCCAAGTAATCATCAATTTTCGAGTACCTTTATTATCCGCGATTACTATCCAACTAATATTATTCACAATTAGTTTAATCAAGTTTCAGAAATTCCCTAGTTTCCATACCTACACTGCTAAAGCATGGGGATTAGCTCTACTTACGGCGACAGTCGGGTTATTTGGTTTTGGTTACGCGAACATTCTTTGGTTTGCAATCGCGCTTTGTTGGCTCAATAGTTTAGAAGAAATTGCCATGACGTTGTTGTTACCAACTTGGCAATGTGATATTTTGAGTATCTTTCATACAGTGGAATTACGTAAAACATTGATGCGCTCACCAACCAGTCAGGACGGAGTGTAGCTCCGTGGGATTAAAACACTTACTCCGCAAAAATTTCCAGATATTACTACTGCTGGGTGCAATCTTACTCTTTTTCACAACTCCCTTACGTAATTTACTCAATCAAGAGATTCTCTCAGTCTGGTTGCAAAGATTAGGTATTTGGGCTGTTCCCTTATTTATCTCCACCTACGTATTGGTCACAGTCTTAGGTTTGCCGATAACAATTCATACATTAACTGGAGGCGTAGCTTTTGGTTTGGGATGGGGAAGCCTTTGGTCTACATTAGCCGCAACATTGGGAGCAGTCGGAGCATTTTGTCTGACTCGATACCTATTTCGAGATTGGGCAACAGCAAAATTCGCTCAAAATAAACTGCTGGAAAAATGGCATAAAGCACTCGAACGCAATCCCTTTTCTTTAGTTCTATCTCTACGCTTTGCTCCGATTGCTCCGTTTAATATTATTAACTTTTTATTGGCACTAACCACAATCAACCTGAAGATTTATACCCTTGCAACCTTCATTGGAGTAATTCCAGGCACGATTGCTTATACCTGGTTGGGTGCTTCTGGAAAAACCGCTTTACAAGGAAGCGATGCCTCCTCGTTTATACTCGCGTCGGTTTTTTTGGTGTTTTTATCGGTGTCACCATTGTTATTTAAACCCTGGTGGAAGTAGTAGCGCTACGTTTGAGTTGAGCTATCAAAAATAATCTAATCTTGCGGTAATATGTGCGTTTTAGCCCCAAAACCTCTTATTTTCTCAATAAGCGCATAAAACTGTGAGAAAATTGACCTCGTAATTCATGCCAAATTTTGAATTTATCAAAGTCAATTTTATGAAAAAGAACTATGTTCTCCTGACTTTAGCCTTATTGATTTGCACTGCTGCGCCTCAAAAAGCTCTAGCAGATGAGGTTTGGAAAACGGAAGAATATAAAGTGGTTTATCAAGAAGATCGTAATAAAACTGCCGTGTGGCGTTATGGTAGCGATGGAGTAATCTTCATTGATGGTTTAGCAGGAGTGTTTAATGACCGAGGTTCATACAATGGCTACTGGGTACAAAAGTCTTCATCGGTACGTTGCGATACCTATAGAGAAGGGGCAGATGGGAAACCTACCTATCATTGGGGCAGATTTAAAGTCACTTTCATTGATTCAAAATTCCCCTCCCGCTGGAAAGCTGATATTAGCCTTTGCGATCGCGATCCTGTAATGACTTTAAACGGTACACCTGTTACACAATGAATATCGACCGATTGCAAGAACTTAAGCAGAAATTGGCAAATGACGCAGACTTGTCCGATATCTGGCTATTTTATATGGATCATTTTGCGGATCTGCCGGAATTCACTGACATGGGTGAGCCTGCCTATAATGAATATCTAGATGCTGTCCTCCAAAAAACTTGTCAGCAGATGTTTGACAGGGCAATAAAGATTAGTGACTGCTT
>JBGTMK010000732.1:0-6461 GCA_041743605.1 Nostoc sp. | reverse complement strand
AGATCGGTGATCTCATTACAGTGTAATCCCTAGCCCTATACAACATTTATGAACCTAACTTCCTAAAGAAGTTGTTGTAAACTTATGGAATGGATAAGAAAACGAACAAACAACCCAAAGATTGGCGAGAAGCGCGACGGCTTCAAGCCTGGAATCTATACCAAACAGGCTGGAAACAAAAAGATATAGCTGAAGCATTGGGCGTATCAGAAGGAGCGGTCAGTCAATGGCTCAAAAAGGCAAAGAACTTGGGAATCGAGAGTTTGTATCACCGCAAAGGCGGTGGTCCCAAGCCTCATGTGAGTCCAACCCAAATCGCGCAATTACCGGAACTACTGAGTCTAGGAGCGCAAGCCTACGGATTTCGGGGGGATGTCTGGACTCGGGGACGAGTGGGCAAAGTCATTCACCAAGTGTTTGGGGTATCATTTTCGCTGGGTCACATTGGACGGATCTTGAAGCAAATCGGATGGACTCATCAGAAACCGATCATTCGTGCCAGCCAACGCAATGAACAAGCGCTTGAACGGTGGCGAACGGAAAAGTGGTTGGAATTAGAAAAAAAGCCAAACAAGAAGGACAAACCATCGTATTTGTAGATGAGGCGGGGGTTTTACTTGTTGCCCGGTTGTGTTGTGACCTATGCGCCGCGAGGGCAGACCCCGATTTTGAAAGTGCCGTTGAGTTGGGAACATCTCTCGGTGATTGGCGCAATCACGCCCGACGGTAAACTCTATGCCCATATTCAGGAAAAAGCCTTCAATGGGACCACCATTGTGCAGTTTTTGAAGCATTTACTCTGCCACATCAAGGGTAAATTGTTGGTGATCTGGGATGGTTTGCCTGCCCATCGCGGGCAAACGGTCAAAGATTTTCTGCAACAAGGGGCGACCCAACGCATTAATCTCGAACAGCTACCCGGCTATGCACCCGACTTGAATCCATCGGAAGGTATCTGGCAGTATCTCAAATATGTCGAAATGAAAAACTTATGTTATGAGACGATTCCCCATTTGCGCGATGAACTTCGCAAAGCCATTGCACGATTACGACCTAAAACACACATTATTTGTGCTTGTATTGAGCAAGTTCACTTAGGGAAGGCACTTTAGTTTCTTATGTCCGGATCAGTAACTATATCAAAAAGGGTTTTCTTATATTATCGAACTTCCTTGGTTGCTTCTAGTAAGTCTATTGCGTATTTAGCACAACCCCAAGAAAGCGTAATACCTCCGCCTCCATGTCCATAGTTATGGATTAATAACTTACCATTCTGTATTTCAACTTCTACTCTTACACCTACTGAACGTCCTGGTCGAATTCCAGATATGCTGCGGATTATTTTTTTTCTCGATAAAACAGATCCATCAATAGGAATCCGATGATTCAGTGACTCAAACCATGACGTGATCGTATCCCAAAGCAGTTGATCATTTTCATGTGTGGGGCCTTCGTCAGCATAGTCTTCTTCATGCAAAGACCCTAAAATGAGTGCGTCAGAGCGAGGGATCAGGCAGAAATCTCCTAAACCAATCATCATATTAGTATCAATGGGTTCATGAAGCAATAGTTGTCCCTTTATACCTTTTAAATGCTCGTCATGGAATAAATCTTTGGCGCCGAGCCCTGTGCAGTTAAAAACCACTTTTTCGTCTAGCTGCAATATCTCGTTCAACTTCTGAAATTCTCTTGTTACTATTTTCCCTCCACCGTCAAGGAAATCTTGATGAATACGCGGCATGTATATAGGAGTTTCGATGATAAAAGTATCAAACTTACAGCACGTAGTACATCCGCCCGGGAAAGACTCGCCTGTAATTATTTCAAAGTTAGGCATAAGATCGGCAAGGTCTAATATGTATTTAGGGACTTCTTCATTTTCATGAAAAAGCTCAAAGTTAGTTCCCCATCTTATACCGTATCGGTCTGAAGAAACTCTTTGGAGTTCTGCAAAAATTGCCCATGAATCACGACACCATTGTAGTAACTTTTTATTGTAGTCAGGTGCCTCAAATCCAGTATCTGATGTTTCATGTGGTAACCACTGTGCACACGCCACATCAGATGTAAGATATGGTGTGTGGGCTTTTGAATAGATGGTCACCTCATATCCAGCTTTGAGAAGCAAGATTCCTGTCGATAGACCAATTACACCTGAACCAATAACTGCCACTTGCATTTTCCCCTCCGTCAAAACGAAAACAATCACATATGAGTTGAGTATACAAGATAATCTCAGTGAATCGCGAGTTTCCACGCTACAGGTTAAAACCGTGTATGCCATACTGCAAGTCCATTTCAATGGACTTGCTGACGCATATCGCAGCACCGGAGTGGGCTTGCAATAACTTTTCCCACCTGCTGATCTGGCTGGAATACAGATTATATTCGCTGCCCAATTCGAGCAGTTTGGCCCCTGACATTTTTATTGTTCTTCATATCAGGGCAAGATCATTTATCCACCGTCGCCTGTGGTCTAGTTTTTGAGGTGTCATTATAAACCTTACTGGAAAGCAAAAAACGTGCTATCCTTACAACTAGGTTGACTTTAACATATTACGGAAAACTCTGGAGGATATGATGAATATTTCGCTTCTATCAGAAGAACAGGCTTTATCCAGAATTAAGCTTCCAGATGTAAAAAAAATGGTCAAAGAGGCATTTGCTGGACTTGCATCGGGAACGAGTGTTCAACCTGCCCAAACAGTTACCGTGTTTCCTGGAACTGAGGGTGACTGTATCTTTTACCCCGGAGTTTTATGGGATCAGAAAGTAATTGGCGTTAAGTTGTCACCTTACATCGCTGAACTTTCCCGTAAGGGAAATTACCCTGTTACTGCATATACAATGCTAATGTCCGCAGAAACGGGTCAACCGATCTTAGTTTGTGACTCCCTTGCATTGACAACTATTAGAACAGCCGCAACAACCTCTCTAGCTTTAGATTACCTTATACCCGAACAAGCGAAAAATCTGGCGATAATTGGTTCTGGGAAAATAGCAATACACCATCTCAAATATGCTGTGGACCAACATACCTGGTCTAATATATCAATGTTTTCGCCTACCTTGGCAGATCAAACATCAGATAAGCGTCAAAAAGTCTCACAGGCTATTAAAAATCTAAATGCAGATGTGACATTTGCTCCCAGTGCACAAGACGCTATCGGAGATGCTGATGTAGTCATGCTTTGTACTTCATCAGGAACACCAGTTATTGAGTATGAATGGTTGAAAGATCGTGTTGTTGTGACCTCAATCAGCACTAATGTGCCTAAGGCTCATGAAATTTCCCCTGTGTCATTGCAGCATTTTGATGTTTTTTGCGACTATCGCAAAACAGCACCGTTGAGTGCTGGTGAAATGGTTATAGCAAAAGCAGAATACGGTTGGTCCGAAGAATCTGTCGTTGCCGATTTACCAGAGTTGGTCACTGGAAAGCATTCAGGAATAAGTGCTACTTCTGGTAAGGTGTTCTTCCGATCAATCGGATTAGGTATCGAAGACCTAGCCATTGCTACACTTCTAGTTTAATGACAATCCTTGAGGAATGACACCTAGAAAGGTCTCCTTTCGTCAAGAACCTTTGTAATAAACTCCACTTCATCGTTCGAGACGGGTTGCTTCTACAATGCAAGATCTATCACAATTAACTGACAGAGAGTTGCGAATTGTTCGAGACCCTAATGTTGTTAACTTGGGTGATGCTTATCCACAGATTCCCTTGCCTGAGTGGTTCAAATCTATACTCACCAGCGATGTTGAAGTTAGTTATCGATCATTAATTACTGGGCAACGTGGCCCTCTTCCGACTTCAATCGACTTACATACTAAACTCCTCCAAATAGTATGTTACTGTCTTGGCATAGATATTGAGTACAGTCGAAACGCGTTCGTGACATTTTCGGATAGTATGTCCTTATTTCATGCTATTGCTAGCCAAGTGAAACCTGGCGACAGTGTGATAACTACAAATCCGTCTATTGATATAGTCTCAGGAATGGTAAGAAAATATACAACTGCCGAGCTTATTCATGTTCCCACCTCACAGGAAGGATTCAGTATAGACGTCAGTGCTATCGAAGCCGCCGTGCAGAATAATACATCAACAATAATCATCACATCACCTGAAAACCCAACTGGATCAGTATGCACAGCGTTGCAGATCAAGCAACTAGTATCCTTATCAGTGAAACACGACATTACACTTATCTTTGATCAATGCTTTGCCAAACTCAATCCAAACGGCATTTCGATACCATTGTTGCCAGACTTCGGAACAGATGATCTAAAGTGGATATTCCTTTGGGGCACCGGTAAGAATTTTGGACTAGATGGAGACAAGTTAGGATTTATTTTTTGTAGTCCAAATGCTGTTGATGATGTGCGTAAAAGCCTGAGTCTTTTGCAGTTCGAAATTTCCAGGCGCCAACTACTGCTTTTTCACCGTATACTGGATACTGCACTTCAAAAGGATTATTTTGGTTACCTAGCAAAAGTGATATCATCAAATTCAAATTTGATAAGTCTTATGCTAAAGCATACTGATTTGAAGCCGCAGAAGTTTGACGCAGGAAGTGTTATTCTAGTGGACATAAGTTCTATCGCTGAAGAAGACCAGTACTTCACCGATAAACTACTTGCTGAGAAATCAGTTGGCATCATTCCGGCTAGATACTTCTTTTATGAAAACCCAAATGGCACATTATTGTCTAGATCGTATGATTTTGTGCGAATTGCGTTAGCTCGCAAAGAGGATTACTTGCAACAAGGTATTCAACGTTTAGTGGATTACTGTGGGACTTTGTAGAGTTTACGGAGAATAACTGCAATGAATGAAAACAAAGACAAGCCTGAAAGAACCACCGTTAGTGTAGATGCCAAGTTTATTAAATCTGGACGTGACACAGTGGTAGCTGGTAGCGATGTTACCAGTGGAGATAGCTATGGTGATACAAACACTCAAACTCACAATAACATCATTGTGAGAGGAGTTGAGACAACAGAGGGCGATTTGGGTGTGCTACTCAATGCATTGAGGTCACTTGATGAAGCGATAGTAACTTCGGATCTCAAGGAAGAAGATAAAGAAGTAGCTACTCACAATGCCAACACGTTACGCGATCAAATGACTCAAGTTACAGATAAAAAGCCTAACGATATCATTCTAACAACGGCTGCAGAAGCTCTATATAAGTATGGCCCTGCGATAACCGGAGCATTAGTAGCCGCATTTACTACACCTCTCGGAGGAATGATAGCCACAGTAGCAGGCACGCGTGCTTTAAACTTTTATAGAAGTGTAAAGGTGGGGAATCTTAAAGACGTATAAGAGGCATAGTTGCACATCTAAAAGCACCACCAATTTTTGTCGTTTCTGTAAAATCTAGTTCTCTTATGTCGAAACCTAGTCGAGCTAATTCTATATTCACGCGCTTATTCCTTGGATCAGCGACCAAAGTGGACGTATTAACTGCAAAGACATTAGTTGCTAAATCAAACTGCTCAGTCGCTTCAATATGTATTAGCTGTTCAAAATGATTTATAAAATAATCTAACCCGGGTTCCTTTATCCCTTCTAAATAGATTATACAGTTTCGTTTAGGCAAAATGTTAAACACAACATCCAGATGAAGTATTCCGGGTGCGAGATGTACAGGAACTGTTTCATATTGTGGAAAATTTTGTTTAATGAAATTTAACCCGTTGATATCTGTTCTCTCCCCTATACCAACATAAATAGTAGATCCGTCTAGAACAATATCTCCTCCTTCGAGAAAAGCAGTGGAAGGTACTCGAAGGATGTTGGATGGGATTTGTTTAATGATGTGCTCAATGCCCTTAACTTCGTTTCGTCTAATTTCACGCCTTGGATTGCCAACAATTAATGTGGTGCCAATAATGGTTGCTATGTCCCGTGTGTTTACTTGGTAAGGACACTCTGAAATTGGCTTCGCCCAGTGGATATTCACGGTTTCCAACTTTAGCAGGTTTACAAATGCCATCTGCTCAGCAAGCAATTTTTCGAGTCTAGGCGGATTGGAATCATAGTAATGTTTTTGGGTGACATTGATTGGGGAGGTAACTCGATAATTTTCTATTGATGCCAAGATAACTGTTTCGAGCTTGCCATATTCTGAGGTGACACTCACTTGAATCATGACTTGTGTTCGGCATTCTTACTATACTCTGGATTAACAAGATAAGGTATCTCTTCCTTACCAGCAAAAAATGCTTCGATACTTTCAAAGACCATATCTGTCATTGTAACGACTGACCCATCAGTTAAGTATGCAGTATGCGGAGTAACCAGTAATTTTTCGCTATCAAATTTGGCTAACTTGGCAATAGCAAACTTAGAATCATTATCTGCAATTGGTAGAACGCTGTCGGCGGGAGGCATGGGCTGAACATAATAACCATCCATAGCTATTCCACCTATCAGATCATTTTCTAGTGCA
>JBGTMK010000731.1:0-7320 GCA_041743605.1 Nostoc sp. | reverse complement strand
AAACAGTTTTATGAAGAGTTGGCAACGCAGTTAGCTATTACACTTTAATTTCAGACTCTAGAAAGCTCAAAAGTTTTTCTTCCAACTCAGTAAGATAAGGACGATTCACCTTCCCCAACGACTGCAAAAGACTTTTGACTGTCTCCTCCAGCGAATCGGAATACACCTGATTAATGCGATCGCAAATCACCCGCATCTGCTTACACTCGGCAGGCAGGTAGTTGAAGGACTTTAGGTGCTGCAAGCCAACGGCATACTCGCCATCCCACATTCTCACGGTGCAACTAAAATCATTTATTTGAGGGGGTAAATGAGCAATCGTACAGAGAATTATGCTAAGGCTGTAATCCTTACTGGGTAAGTATTCTGCAAATCAATATTTTTCACAATTCTCGATGTACCGATTAACCTATAGATTATTTGGCGCAGCTTTTTTGTACGATACAGCAAGGGTTTGAAGACTTTAAATTTTAGAGACTTCAATTGGTACAGTTTAATTTTTGATGATCGTAATATTGAAAGTGACTCATCAAGTTCTTAGCGTAACTTTCGGTATCACTGCTTATTTAACCCCGTATAAGAACTTTGTTCAGTCCTTTTTAAGGCTCTGCCTCCACTTCAGTATCTTCATCTTCAATTGCAAACTCGCTAATGTAGTCCCGCACAACACGCTCAAAAAACAAGGGAGCAGGTAAAACAGTCCACTCGCTATAATGACCAAAGCTATAGCGTAGTGATTCCACGAGGGAAGCTATACAATCAGGGTCATCTTGCGGTTGCCGTAATGTAACAAGAATCTCAAGAGGGTTTGGAGTGGGCCACTGATCCAAAAATGGTGGTTTTTCCGAGACTTGATGAATCTCTAACCCAGCCTGGTTTAAAACTTTTTCTCGTAACCCACCATCTTTTTTTAGAGTTACAGGTGTATTTATTTGTATTGGGCGATAGCAACTTTGTCCGCGTAAATGCTGGTGGAGTGTTTTACCTCCCACAGATAGATAAGCAACACACTCACTTTGGTTGGTACCACTGAGTCGGAATAATCCAGATGAACTAGATGCAGATGGTAGTTTAAGGTTTGGGGGCAATTTTTTTAATTCCTCTTTAGACCGTGTGTCTTCTAGAGAGGTTTCAGCTAGAAGCCTTTCTTTTTTATCAATAATTCCAGGGGCAAGGTCTTGACGAATCCGAATTATGCGTGCGCCCTGCCACTCTTGCTCCATCCATTGATACATTTGCTCAAAATTAATTTCATTTGCATTAATTCTGATATCTGCAAGCCAAGGCCACAGCTGGACACAGTTAGAAGAATCAATCATTACTAGTGGCTGTGCTTCTTCTTCCACGGAATTAGAAATAATCTGTTTCACAAATTCCATGAATCTAGTCTTACGCACTTCATTTTTATCGCCCAGTTTTACTGGAGACAGTTGAGCAATGAAGGCGATTCCATCAGAAAAACTGCTCCAAGGGCTGATTGCTAAGGTATTTCCTTTGTCATGGGCACAGCAAAGTTCACACTTGCCTGTATCTACCTTGAGGCGCATCGCCACTGCTAAAAATGTATTTTCGATGCGACCGCGAACACGACCCCTCTGTTTGCGGACAACTGTAATCGCCAAAATTTCTTTTGGTCTGGCTTCTGTTGGAATATCTTTTAAGTACTTGTCAACCTTCTCTTGCACGCCATCAATACGACCAGAATGGGCAGACAGCAAATCTTTCAGAGCTGCTTGTACTCGATGGAAGAAATCTTCTAATTTAAAAAGTTTTGTTGTTTGAGTCTTCTCAATTGGTAAGACAAACTGTACGCAAGAACCAGCCATTGCAGCCAAAGCTTGGCGAGTTGAAGGTTTATTCACCCTATCATCATGTTTTAGATTGTTCTGTCCTTGGGGATCTGGGTAAAATTCTCGTGCCATTATCAAGCAAAAAGTTCGCTGTTCGCGTAGAGCAACTTGCTCTACAATAGGTTTCCACGCCTCACGTCGGCATTCCGAACGCTCCTTAGCTTTTAATTCTTTGCCTGGTAATGCAACTCTGGGCCCATGAGTATTTGCTGGTAAACAAGTGGCTAGGAATTCTATTGTTTCTCCCCACAGAACGCGGATAATTGCTTCTAGCAATTTCATCTCTGTTTGCAACTCCTTTTCATAGAAGATGATGAGTAGCAACCGTTCATTTGGGTAAAGTCGCCGCAAGGCCTCTTGATTTGCCCGAATAAGTGATACAAGTTCATTTGTCTGGTCTTTCGATTTGGAGCTACCAAATTGGAGAACTTTCCTTCTCTGATGAATCTCATCTAAAACAATGTCAAAGTGTTTGCGTAACAAACTGTTTAGCTGATTATCGTCAAATTGCTCAAGGTATTTTGGGGTAAACTCCAGGTTACAATTTGTTTCAAGCGCTTCTAGGCAAGCACCAAGCACTGTGGGAGGATTAATCATACGTGATGCTGTATCGTCCGAATTGTGCCTAGATTTCACCTGCGAGTAACCCTCAAATTTTTGAAGTCCAATTCGCTCAAGAATGTTTGCAATTGCCTCAAATGCTTCTAGCTTATCAGTCTCAGGTACACCAGCCTTAATTCCATATTCTTTTACACCGTTCTGAAGCCCATTGCGGTAAGTCAGCACTACTGTGTTACTGTTATCACTGGCTTTGCCCAGTGCAATATCTTGCCCACTAAAAGTCTGTGCTTTTAGTTTCAGTTCACGGCGCAAAGCTTCAAAATCCTTATCTGTCACCCACTGCCAGTTTTTATCATCCTTTTTGCAAACTACTCGGTAACTAAAGGCGCGGTCGGGATGGTCTTGAGAAAAGACAAAGCCACTAATATCATTACGGTCAAACTCAGGGGATTTCAACTGACTTATCCAGCGCCGCTTAGAAACATCTATTTTTAGCAAAGGCTGATGAAGGGAAGGATATGTTATTACTTCTAAGCGTACCACCAGACTGAATTTACCTTTTTCTGGGTTGTCAATGATGCTGATTGGCTTAGTAATAAGTTCTGCAACGCCAGAAGTGAGTCCGCCACCACTGGATATAATCCGCTTCATTGAACCTAGACCGTGAAAAATCTCTTTACCAGCTATTTGGCGAGCTACATGATCGGCTAGAACTCGATACAAATATTTGCTTTTTCTAGTATCAGGATTAGTTGTACCTGTTTGCTCCGACCAAGGCCAAGGTAAAGCTTGGTATTTAAAGGGTATGATTTGAAAAAATTCTTCGTTTTCTCCTAATTCTTCTAGCCTGTTAATAATTTCTTCTGATATTTGTTCTCGTTTAGCATAAGGTCGAAGAAAGTTAGTAATCCAGTTGTCGTGTATTATTTGAAGAGACTTTTTAATTGCTTCTAAACTGCCATCAACTAGATAAGCAAAAGGTTCTGGTTCGCTTGTACTTTTAGTATTTAAAGCAAAGGTGCTAAGACCTAAGTTCGACTCCAGTCGTGCTAAATCTTTGAGTCCTACTTCCAGAAGTCCACGCAGTGAAGCATAGGGAAGATTTTTAACATTTTTATGTCCATCAGTGCGATTTCCTTTTTGAATTGCAGCTAAATTGCCTAGAGCAACCTTTGTCCATGCAAGCGTATAGCCCTCCACCCATACCGTCGGCAAATCGTCTGGGATCTTAAAGGCTAGAGGGACAAACTTGATACTTTTAGGCATCCCTAGCGGAATATAAAAGGATTCTGAAAGTGAATTTGTCTCAGTTACTTCATCTTCGTCAAGTTTAGATAAATCTTCATTAAAGCCAAAGTCACCAGAAAAACTGCTAACCATTATTACATCTCCAATAATTGTGAAAATTCATCGAAATCTTCCTCGTCTGTCAATTCTTCTTTTGAACGCAGATTTTCAGGATAAATTACGCCTTCAATTCGTTGTAAAGGGGTTAGAAATGTCCCGTAAAGTTCTTGATAAATTTCTCGAATTACAGGGTCAGGATGATTTACACATTCTTCTAGGATGATTCGCATCTGTACCAACATACTGTTTCGCCCATAGTCGGGTTTATCCTTTGTGGATTGAATCGCCCAAGCTGCGTCTACAAAATAAACTGCTACTGGACAACCATTCCGCATACCTCGCCCAATTGTTTGTAAAATGGCAACCATTTGATTAGCTGTAAATGGTCTAAATAGATCAGAACCAAGACGGCTAGCCATCAAAGGTTCACGTAACAATCGATTAGCAGATCGCCAAAGATTTTTTCGAGACTGGTGCCAAGAAGAAGCGATCGCGCTCAGGTCTTCTGCTTCGGTAAAAACTTTACTATCAAATTCTTGCGTTGACCGTCCTGCTAGGCTGTACAAAAGCTGCATATCATCCGTGGAAGGATGAGGACGAGTGAGAAAGTAAATCGATCCAATTGCAGCGTCAAGTTTCCTTTGCCCTTTGGTGAAAACAATATTTACGCCCCGACCAATTGCAAGTATGGGGAAAATTAAAATATCGCAAGTTTCATCATCTCCTAGTGCTTCGCACTGGGCAGTTGTAACAAAATCTATTGGTTGCTCTCCTTCTTTTAGAGAGCGAACAACTGCTTTTGTGCGTCTGCTAACCTCTGGATGATAGTCGTTAAGAAATTTTTTGATAGTGCGAGCTTGCTCGTAGCTATTAACGATTAAGGCTGCTTTGCGATGTATGCCGTCTTTTACATCAAAATTGCGAATAGACTTGAAAATTTCTGATTTTGTAGTGCCACCCCGTACCAATGCGTCCACCATTCGCTTGAGATTGCGTTCCTGAAGTTCTCCAGCGCCACTGTATCGCAGGGGTTCATCGCCACGTTCGCGATCAGGAATCCATTTGAAGCGGTAAACGCTGCGTTTTGGGTCATGCTTTGCTTGGCGCGGTTTGAGTAAATAATGCGGCCCAGCATTAATGTGGTAAGCCGGACTTGCTTCCAAAAATGATGTTGCCGAGGTCATTAAAATAGCTGGTTTTGATTGTTCTCCATCTGCTTCTAACAATTTATGAAAGCGGTGCATCAGCATTCGCGGCGCACCGACAAAAGTAATATACGAAAGTTCTACGTTTCGAGCAGTGGTACGAGTTGTCTGCGCTTTCTTAAAACTGTATTTCACCCCAGAGAACGAACCGAGAATATTTTCCGGGATAATCTTTCGCAGTTCTGGCGTTGCTGTAGACTCCACAATTGGTTCTCGGATTAGCCCTTCTGCCACCATCGTTCTAGTTCCCGGTACAATTCGTTGATAACCCAAAATCATGAAAGTGACTGATATCAACAATGTAATTACATCGTTTGCTTCAGTCGGGGATTGACGGCCGGGAAAGCAGAGAGGAAGAAACAATTCGGCAATCTCTTCGACAATTTTGTCACGTTGCTTAATTGAATCTTCAGCTAGGTAACGGCGGAAGTGCTTAATTAAATTCTTCCATTGTGGTTCTAAAATATTACGGTTTGTTTCTAGAATTTGAGCGCACAAATCAGCTTTAGCCCAGTCTGTTTCCTCAATACCTGTACGGTTGTAAAAGGCACGATAAGCTGCTGATTCCCAAACTTCAGTCAGTGCCCGACTTTTACTGAAACCAAGTTTGACTTCAAGGTCATCAAGCTGATCGCGTTTGGAGTATTTCTCAAAGCCATCTAATAAATCACTAACAAGCCTCAATACAGTTAATAGTTGATTTTCATAACGTTCCCCCACCCTCGACGAGGGCATATTCTGAATGGCGGTCATTAGCGAAGTATTGTGATTGCCAAATTCTGCTAAGTAACGACTGTAGAGTTCTACATCTCGGTCAGATAGTCGATGATTTTCCCCACGAGCAAAGCGGTTATGGATTTGTTCGAGAATTTCCCGGTGAATTGACGTGTCCGAACCTGAGATGCTTAAAGTTGCTGCCCCGTAAGCATCCAAGACTGACTGCACCATGTCGGCTTCGTCAAACACAACTACATCAAACGTGCGGGCAATCAATTCAAAATATCGCAAATTCTCTCGAATCGCATGGGGTGGTACTTGAGTATCGAGGGAGCGCACATGACCAACCCAAATATCTGCGTCTATCAAATCTCGCGGTGCTTTGTTACGACCGCACATTGTCCACAAAGGACAAAGACACTTCTTCATTTGCCCTTTCTTACCCCCACCTTGCAAAATCTCTTCGCAAGGTGCGTAACCAAAACCCCACATCGAAGTATCAGCATTTGAAAAGGCTGGTAAAACACAATTCAAACTAAATACCTCTGCCCCTTCCAAACTGTGGGCAAAGCCAGCATTACCTCCACCAGCTGCAATTGCCTCAGCAATATTGTCTGCATGACGACGACGAGTCTCATCACTTTGACCCACTAGCATTCCAACTTTAACCTTATGAAATGCCAGTTGAGCCATATACTGTCTGGCTACTTCAATCGAAGGGAAAAGAAACATGGCTTTGTAAGCATTCCGTCCCAACCAAATAGCTGTCAGCACGAGAAGCGTTGTTTTACCAGCCCCTGGCAAGCCAATTAAATGCTTGATGCCCTCTAGTTCCAATGTGTCATCTTCTTTCCGCAGTCCCTTGCCGATAGACGGTATCATCAGGTCAAAGTGTTCAAAACGACTCGCCCAGCTCCCAGATCGCCGTTCGGGATTTTTGGACTCACGCTCGTCCATCTCAATAGCTAAGTCGCGTAGTTCTTTCAGGGGAATGCGGATTTTTCCTTTGGGCTGACGATTGAGAGAATGCGTGCGACGTTCGGCAAGAGGGGCGGTAATAGGATTAATTGGTACTCTCACTGCCATTGTCTCTTGACCTAAAGAAACCACCATTGGCTGACGAGGGTCGGCAACTGTTGCAGTATGTAGCTGATAGGACATTGGCGTATTAAGAATTTTACGCGCTTTTGCAATCAACGGGTCTTCTAAGGGGTCTGTTCTTTTGAAGCGAAGCGTCTGAGCGTCAATCTCATAGGTTCCTTTTGTTTTGTTGCAGTAGTGATGATCGTTATAAAGCGCTACTGCATGTTTTACTGACTGCTCTGTAACATAAGTCAGCGACATCTGCCGCATATTGAAAATGCCTTGACAAGCTTGCTTTAATTTAGGTGCGTTCAAGATACTCGCCATGCCTGACATCGCCACTGGTGCATAGTCCAGCGAGTTAGTACCAATAAATTCTTCCATCAATACGCATAGCCAACAAATTCGGTCTGCACCTTGCCAGAAATCAGGTTTGATTCGCATAAGTAAAAGAAAGAAGGATAAGAATGGGAAAGCTTTTCCAGATTATTTTGCTTGTTGGAACGTTACATTTAATGATTTCCATCGATTTACTAAGCTGTCGCATCTTTACTTTT
>JBGTMK010000730.1:0-6592 GCA_041743605.1 Nostoc sp. | reverse complement strand
GATCTCTTTGCTGGTCTAGTGCGGACAACAATGCACCTAGATTTAGATGATTTGATTGAGCCGGAAACACCACAAACCTTTAAACCACACGGCCCACACCAATTTTCATATCCTAACCAGGAGGGTGATTCTGTAGCAGCACCTGTTGAAAAAGCGAATGTTTTGGTAATGCTCGATGAGGTGACGAGTTTAGAAGATGTCCACAAGCTGGCGGGTGATGAACATGTGGAAAAATGGCTTAGTGCGATCGCTAACTACCTTGCACATATTAAAGGTGAGATTTCTTTAACTCAACTCCAAGGTGGATTAAAAATGCCTTTGGTAGAGGTTTGGCTGGGACTGTTGCTGGGTAATTTTACATTAGAGCAACGTGGAGATTTTTATAGCAGCCAGGATATTTGGGTAATTACAAACGCTGATAAACTTGTTATAAAATAGGGTTATAGCTAGGATAAAGTGGATAAAAATAGTCTATAAATTAATTTTTGGCTATTAAGTAGTAGAAATTTTTGTATGAACAATTCAATTATTTGCTGACAAAATTAAATTGAGAATATTTAGAGAGCGAGAGTTAAGAAAGTAATTTGCTTTAAACAAACTCCGACGAATTTGTGCCAAATCGTAACTTTTAAAAATTACCCAAGGAAAATCAGGGTAGCCATTACCAATAGGAAGAAAATCATTAGCAGGGTATAAAGCTTTAATATAACGCTCTAGTAAAATACGAAAATCAGAACTCATAGGAGAATTTGCATCTCCTATGAATGAGGATTGAAGAATTTCATCCTTTAACAAAAAATGTAGGGGAATAGCTAAGTACTGATCGCTAAAATTACTAGAATCGCTTATTTGCTGAGTGTTACCCTCATTTTGGAGCAGGTGTTCTATAAAATCAATGGCAAACAAAATTTCATTTTTGATATTTTCTGAATAATCACCTTGACTGATATTTTTTAGTGCATTCCTAAAGTTTGTTGTTATATAAGAGCGAATTTGAGAATAAGGATCTATACTATAACGTGATGTTACAGTATGATTATTCATTGGGATAATCAATAATGAACCGTCCATGTAAACCTGCGGACTAATTTCTATTTCTAACAATTCAGCCATACAGGAACATTGGTCAAAGAAAAAATCCACTCCTAGCTCCAACAAGGACAGCAAGCTAATTTTTTTTCTAGCTGGTTGCTGGACAACAGAAGAATTGGATATGCGAGGAGATTGAATTAGAAACTCGGATGACTTAAATAAAGTAAACAGATTTTCACAAACAAGTTTAATATCCTGGTCATCTGGATGTAGCCGCTGGTGACTTCGTAGTAACTGCATCAAAGATTTAATCCGAGTGCTGAAAGTCTCACCGCTTGAATATATCGCTTTACCACCGACGGGAATCATGGCTACGTTGTGTCCACCTAAATTCCCAGCACCCAAAATTCGCGTCATTATCGCCGCCCGTAAGACGAGTAGAGAACCTATTAAATTCGCGGCGCGGGTACTTTTACTTTGTTGATTATTAGGTGCATTTGTAAAAACTTTTTCAATAATGTAAACTGTTATTTTCTTATGAGCGCGGTCATTATTTTGTCCCTCACCAAACTCACCTCTACCTCGATAAATTACCTGAATTATCTCCATCAGGTTATTTTCTATCTGAAATCTTGGTAGTTCAACAATTATGTGTTTAGCAAGGGGAAAAGAAATACCGCGAGCCGCAGATGATGTCATAAACACTACCCGTACCTGATTCTTGCGTTTGAGCAGCATTTCCAGATCAGCTACTTGGGAATGTATCTCTAGATAAATCTCATTTTTCTCGAAGCCAAAAAGTCTCTTTTTGACTAGGGAAATTAATTGTCTTAGACGTTGTTTATCCTGGATATAAACAATTAATTGTCCTAATTCTGGGTGATTAACATAGTGGATTATTTCGTTTATTAAAGACTCATCTCGTGCTGATTGACCAGGTGTAAATTTAATGGAACCATCATCGTTGATTTTGTTCACTTCAAAAAACACTTGGTAAGTTAGCTCAATTTGTTTAGCTGGATATGAGTTAACATTAATAACAGCAGAATCAACATTGCCTGGCGGTGCAGAATAACCGCCAAAAGACAGATAACTAACTTCTAATGGTTCTTGCTTTTTATCAACAAAAGAACAATAGATTTTATCTGGTTCCGCTTCCTTTGTACCGAGATGTGGTTTAACAACATCAAGACCTGTAAGAGAAGCATCGGCAATAATCAACTTTGTATTGAAACCGTATGAAGGGTCAAATAACTCAAGTTTTTTTCCTAACCATTTCTTCATAGAGTGAAACCACTCAACTCCAGCATTGTCACCTGTTACTTCGTCAATCATGACAATGATATGCTTCAGGCGTGAAGATAATTCACTCATTAACTCCGGAATTACATCACCATTATTTGTAACTGAACGAAATAGTCTCTCGAAATTATCTAATGAGTCACCTCCACTATTCAATTTGCGGAGGGATTGAGTTGAGCAGGTAATGACAATTTTATTTTTTTGCTGTTTGATGAGAATATGACCTGCGTCACATAAACTTCTAATAACTCCGGTTCCGGATTTGTTGTTGTAGCCGAGTGAAGAGCGGGACTGACGATTTATTAAATTCTTTCGGTTGGTATTCCGTTTTTTATCATATTCTGCACCATGAAAAGTTACCCCTAAGCTTTCAAAAGTTTGGTTATTGCCATTAGAATAATATCTCACTGTAGGCTGGTTATTATTGGTAGCAATCAGAGCGTGACTCGTGGAAATACAATACAGGTCATCAGCAAACAAATTACCTGTTTTTGTATCTATAAATTTATTAATCGTGTCTTCGTTTACAGAGAGACGCGGACTAATGTAGAAAAACAGGAAACCCTCGTCAGCATGATCGCGGATAAAATTCACCACCGCTGTTGTTTTACCAATACCCGGATTCCCGGTTAGAAATAGATTACGATAATTACCTAACAGATGTTCCTGAATTATTTTTGCGTGGGCATTTATTAAAGAAATTTGCTCAGTTAGATGGTATTTTTCACTGATTGAAGTATCTAAAAAATCTGAGGGATTATTAAAATTTGTAAGTGTTTCACTGAAACACACAGTTTTATCTTCTGTAACATTAGTATCACATAATGAGTCCACAAATTTGTGGACTTTTTGTTCATGAGAAAGTTTATCTGGCTGAGATTTTTCTATTAATTCTTCTTTTACCGAAATTCCTACTTGTTCAAGCGAACGTGAAAGACAATATACAGCATTTTTTTTAATTAAATTAAGCATCTTAAACAGCGCATTTTCATAAGTATTGATGGAATTTTCTCTATCCGACTTTTGCCGTCCCTTCATCGATTTATATGCCTCGGCGCAAAGGTCAAGAATGTAAAAGTCCTCCCGGCTAACATTTAAGGTGCTAATTCCTCGTGTAGTGTAACCTATCGTTGTCACTTGTACGGTCGCATCCTTGGGTATTCTATTTTCTGAATCAAGAAATTTGACGAAACTTGCTGAGTATGATGCTGCCTGTACCAACTTAACAAAATCTTTGTCGTAATAAGAAAAAGCTGTAAGATAATCCTGAATATATTGCCCTATTAATTGCTGATTAGTCCCTTTTTGGGTGTCAATTTTTAATTGATGATAAACACTTTTGGACATTAAATAACGCAGTTCTGCTTTTAAATATCCAAGAATAGACGAAGCGCTTGATAAATTCCACAACTCAAACTGTTCTTGTCTTGACTCATCATTATCTTTCTGAGAATTCAATTCATTATCCTGATTATTCTCCACAGTAAAGGCGGACAAATCAACACAAATAATGTAATATTCCTTGTTTTTTTCTCCGTCTTTCGACATCAGCATCAATGTATCCGCTTTTAAAAATTCTCCTGTGTCGGCATACTTATTTATATAAGGTGTAACCTTATCTGCGGTAATATCAAACTGCGAAAGAATCTGAGAGTATCGGTCATGTTGATGTTTTTCTAGCGTTCTCATACTGGCTTCGTCTGAGAGGCAGCATTGCATATACAGTAGTTCCCAGTTTCTATTAGAAGCGGACGAAAACTCCAAAGAGTCCATCAATTCCTTCCATAAACCTAAACCACCGAGATGACCTCGTAAAAGTAAAAATTTACCCCATGCTGCCCATATTCTTTGACTCTCCGCATCAATAAATCCTTCTAACAGTTTCATCTCAACAAGTTTATTGACTACTCCTCGATGATTGATACGTTTCAGGTCATCAATGAATAAATCCATGTGGGCATATTTCATCCCTGATTGATGAATGGCTGTCAATATTCCTGCGTTGAATGCTAACTCGAAAAGATGTCCCTGAGCTTCTCTTATTTTCATTTTTAATTTATTATAAGAATTCTATTCAGCTTTTCAACAATAATTTGCTGAGTTCATCAAGGTGTAATTGATATAAATAAAAATAAAATGTCTTATAATTCAATTAAAATTGAACTTGAACATTACCATTTTCAATCTCCCAACGCTTATTTTCTAGTATCAAGTAAATTCGTTCTCGTAAAATTGGGTGGTTATAGTGCCTCACTAAGAAGTTATTATAATCTCTAGGGAGTTCTATCGATGGGTCTTTTATTTGGTATTTATCCAAAAAATCTTCAATCTCTTCAAGGAAGGCAAGTAGAATTTGAGATGAATTGGCAGAATCATTAATCACATCTTTTACATCTCTTGAGTCACTTAAGGCATTGTTAACTTCTGTCAACCATGCGAGATAATTCATTTGCACCCCAGGAATGCAATGCTTACCTCTTGCCGATGATCTGCCGATTGCATTATCGCCGATAATATCATTAAGCGGGTCAAGCTTAGGTAACAATTTCTCCGACTTGCCTTGTTTCTTTTCATATCTTGAATAATGCAATAGTGTCAAATAAAACGTAATATCATTTTTTAATTGACCTTCCTTAATTAGACCATTCATAACCTTCGTCATGTCGAGTGCATCACCTGGATGAGCATTCAAAAGTGTTGAATAAGTCGTTGCAGTGTTATAAAAAGTCCTATCTTTCTCTATGGTCTTTACTGTAAGCAAATTAAAAAATATTACCTGGGAGCGATTGGGGTCATTAAATAAGTTACTTAGTTGTCGTACATCCTGAATATATAAGGTTTCTTCTTGAGTTTTATCGTCGATGCACAAGGCACTGTAACTGTCATATAAAGCAGGATATATGATTATATCATCTGCAATATCTTTGAGGAACTTTATTATATCCGGTGACATAAAAAATAATTCATTTTGTTGGTCTGTCACCCGCAATTGTTCAGAAAAGGGAGTTTTAGCGATGTATAAAACATCCTTAAAACCCTTATCGTACATCTCATTAATTACATCTCGAAGCGCCCACGGAGTGCGATGCAATTCATCTAACCAGTAATTGCCTGCTAAAGTTTTAACTCGATTTATCTTTATACCAGTTTCGGTGTCCTCCACCGCTACTATTTCACCTGTCAAATTCGCAATATAATTATCTTCCAAACGTGACGAACGAGCATCACACTTGTTACTAGACACCATTACTATTAATAATTTTTTTAGTATCCGTTTATCGTTATTTTTGCTATGGTATTTTTGAGGTAATACAGAGTACAGTGATTTCTTGGCATTAGCAATTCTAAAACGGTCGATTTTCGGTAACACTATCCCTTGAGAACTGATGAACATAAAGTCAGTTAATAAGTGATTCCATTCTTCAACCGTTTGATGAATTAGTGCTTCCTGTTGTGTTGTTTCTTCTTCCGGTGTTTCATGCAGTATCCACTGCCCTACAAATAAACTTTTGTTTTTTTTCACCCTACTAGTGAGAAGTTCTAGGATTATAAATCCAAGGGTCTTTAATGTAAGCTCGTATTTGAAACGCCCTTCAAACGTAGCTTTTTCTAAAGGAACTTCCCCTATTTGAAACTCTATAATTGAGCCATCAAATACAACAGTGCTGAGTAAATCACTAGCTTCGTCAGCATTGTTAAGTGTATTAACTTTCTTCAGAAAGTCAGGTTTTTTACCTAATAATTGTGCTAGCTGTTTTATATTTTTCTTATCGCGTTCAAATTGTTGTGCATTATTAGATTGTACAAACTTATGGAAGACAGTGAGCATTTGTATATCGTCAGTTTGATAAGCCATATCAAACTCACATTTTTTTGCTGCTCGATAGAAATTATCTGTCTCAAATTTCAGCTTTACGGGTAGCTGGATAATTGCTTCTTTTGTTACCCCCTGTAGGGAAATAAAGATATGCTTGAGACATTGTTTCAAATTACCCGAAGAAAGTTCTTCTGCAAAAAATCTATCTGTACTACTTATTTCTGTCAGTTCAGAAACCAGTAATTTCTTTGATATCCCAATACTTATTTGTTTCTCATCTGATAATAAAAATTTTGGATATTTTAAATATTTTTGGATAATTTTTACTATTGCTTTTAGGTTGTGTGAAACTAAATATTGATTAATATCACTAACAAACTGCACTAACAAGTTTTGCTTATTTGCATCACTCTGATTATCTGGGTTACTGAAAATAGGCAA
>JBGTMK010000729.1:0-5133 GCA_041743605.1 Nostoc sp. | reverse complement strand
TAAGTTTTATATGGCGTTTAATACGTTCTAATTTGTTAATATCTTGCCGGGTATTGGAGTTTTCTTCATATATCCTCACTCCCAATATCTCCTGACTTAAAGAAATTTTTTTCTGATTAATCTCTAGCCGTGTATTTGCCAAAATCTTGCCAATATAATTAGCAAATATAAAGAGCATTGCTATGCCAAAAATCCCCCAAGGAATAGAGAATAAAACTAAGACAATTTTAGAGGACAAATCAGCCCAATAAATACCAAAGAGAATTGCAACCAAGACTATACTAGGAATAAGAAACATTACCCCGAAGGTAATTAAAGCCACATAAGCTTTGCTAAATCCTGGCGAGGGAAATATGATTTCCAAAGACTCTTCGTCTTTCTTTAATATGACTCTACTATTTTGTGGTTTTGGCATATCAGATTGGACTTATGAGGAGCAAACAACTTGAGATCCAGAAGATGCTATTTGGGCTATAGTATTTTGGGCAGATATCAGGATGTTGGGTTACGCAAAGCCTCCACCCAACCTACAATTTCTTTGCAGCTTTGTTCCATGAAGGAGAAAAAACTACACCTTTTTGCGATTCTCATAAACCCGTCTCAACCACTGTCCCCACCACACAAGCTTTATTCAAATTAACGCCGCTCAAATTTGTACTTTCTAACTCTGCACAGAGTAAATTCGCTCCAGTCAAATTCGCCCCTGCCAAATTCGCCCCCCGCAAATCAGCTTCTTCCAGGTTTGCTTCACTCAACAAAGCCCCTTGTAAATCGGCGCGACTCAAATCTGCACCTTTGAGATTTGCCCCAGTCAGGTTTGCACCGCGCAAGTCAGCACCGCGCAAATCAACGCCTTGTAAGTTGACGTTCATCAAATTGGCACCACTCAAGAAAGCACCCACCAATGAGACATCACTGAGTCTTGCTCCCATCAAGTTAGCGCCACGCAAATTACTACCCCGCAAGTCAGCACCCGTTAAATCTGCTTGCATCAGGTTCGCTCCCATGAGGTTCGCCCGCAAGTCAGTTTCTTGGAGGTTGGCTCCCATGAGGTTCGCCCCTTCTAAATGCCCACCTTCGAGTTTAGAACCAGCAAAATTAGCACCGACAAGGGTAGCGCCAGCAAGATTAATCCGGCTTAAATCCAGTCGGGAGAGTTCCTCGTCTTCTAAATTTGCCCCTGGAAGTTGTTTGAGTTTTCCTAATCTAATGGCTTCAATATTCATGTAAAGTAACTACCAATCTGCTCACTTATCTTGCTGTGGCTATCCCATTGGGAATCAAGTATCCAGATGCCGGCGCTGAATTTGGGTGTCATGATGGGTAAGTCGAGTCCCTGTTGTAAACCCATAACTAATAAAGTTAGGGTATCTACAAGTTTAGGGTCAAAGCGGTTAGATTGTTGCTGTTTGCACTCATCTAATGCTTGAGTAAATATCTGTTCCCGGCTTTGATTTGACGATTTTCGCTCATTGACTCGCCACTGAAAGTCTGCCAATAATGCCAAAATCCTCGACTCTAGGGGAATTTCGTCTCCAGCTAAACCTGCTGGTTCCCCTGTGCCATCCCACCACTCGCTTTGGTGAGTGATAATTTGGGCAACTGCTCGCAGTCTTGGCATGGTTCGCAAAACTTGCGCCCCTGGTACTAAGGGACAAGTTAAGGGACAACTGGGGGCATCTTCTTGGTAACGTGTGGATATACCGCCAGTGAGAACGCTTTCTGCTTTCTGTAATGGATCTATGCGATGTAACAAAGCCGCTAGCCGCAATCTTTTAATTTGCCATGCGGGAAGATCCAAAAGCTGGGCGATCGCTTCAGCAAGAACTACTACTTCCGCAGCTGCCATTGGATTGTTGACATCTGCCATATCCATCAGTTGCGCCATTCGCAAAAAGGCTTGGATTTCGTTAGAAACCAAGTTGCGATCTAGGGTTTGTTTCTGAAGGGCTGTAGGGATGGATAAATTATCTTGCCCAGTCTGGAGGTAATCTACTACACGGGAGACAACTGCACCTAAATTTTGGGATCTATCCATTGACGGTACAATTTGCTGTTTATCGGCTGTGAGTTTTTCTGCCAGTTCTGGGTTGTATTTTTTGATGTGAGCGATCGCAATTTCTGCTGTCTCTTGAACTAACTCTGGCTCAAATGTCCATAAACCATAGAATTTGCGCTCTAAATCCGATGTCGGTACTCCAGCGCTGCCATAATCAGCCTCAGATAACTCTTGACAAATTACCATTGCTGTGTATTTAGGCGATAAAATAATTAAGTGCCACTCCTGCGCCACTGGATCGGCTGAATCTAATCCTACTAAGTCTACATTGGGTAGCTGGCTGGTAGGATGTTCAGCAAAGCCGGATTCAGCAGCAGCCATGATAGCAATTTCGCGGCTGAATTGGGCGATGTCTGCATATCGTTCAGCTTCTTGTAGATACCATTTACCCTGTTGGAAGGCTGTGATTACTAGGGGTGTATCGTCGTCTGCTAAGATGTGGTCTTCTAGAGCATGGCACAGTGCAACTAGGGTGTTTTTGTAGTAAACACCGAATCGAATTGGCCTGGTGGTGTGGCGATGGGCTGCTTCCAGCTGTTGTAGGATTGAACCTTCTAACATGGGATTTGGTAAAAAAATAACCGCAGAGGCACTGAGGAAGATCGAGGGAGAAATTCAGAATTCTGAATTTCCCCACATTTTAGTGTTTTCTAGGATACACCCGCTAACTGTTTTTCTTTCGTCTCTAATGGTGCTGTCAGTGCTGCTTCTAAGTCAGCACAACCCAGCTTTTCTTCTAAGATTTTCATGACTTCGCGCCCGAAGTCGTTGGGGTTTTGTTGCCAAGCTTGCAAGCAGACTTCGCCGAAGAATGAACCAAGGGGTTCGGGATTCCAGAGAAGTTTTTTGGCTGTCCACGGCATTAAACTCATTGGATCGTACCCTGGTTTGAGGATGCCTTCCTTGAAAGCGTATTCTTCTAAATGGGTATGGGGTTGTAGTCCAATAAAGAAGATGGCAGGTTCGACTTTATCTGCACCAAAAATCCGTTCTAGTTCGCGGTGGTAAGCGATGGTTTGGCGGATGGTTTCGGGACGTTCGTCAATCACGTTAAAGGAGTAATTGACGGAAACTACGTCGTTGAAACCAGCAGCTTTTAAATCACGGCAGTTTTGCAAAACGTTTCGCAGGTTATACCCCATCCGCATTTTCCGCACGAGTTCTTGAGAACCACTGGTAATCCCGATTTCAAAGTAGTTCATCCCAGTTTTCGCCATCAAGTCACACAACTCTGGTGTCAAATTGTCGGCTCTGATATATGCTGCCCAGTGGATATCTGTCATACCAGAATCGACGATTTTTTGCAATAATTCTACGGCATCGGGGATAAATTTTTTCGCGGGGATGAATTGGGCATCGGTAAACCAGAAATTGCGAATGCCGCGATCGTATAATTGGCGCATCTCGGCAACTACTTCATCTGCTGGGTTGATGCGTACTTGTTTACCTTCAACGACGGTATAGACGCAATAACAACAGTTGTGAGGACAACCACGCTTCGTTTGTACACCTATATAGAAGTCTTGCTCTTGCAGGTAAAAGTTAAATTCCGGCCAGATGCTTTCTATATAGTCGTAGTTACAAGCGGTTTTTTCTATTGGGGTGGGTTGTTCGTGAATTAGCCGTTTCCGTGGTTGAGTTTCTCCGGCAATGTAACAGCGTTCATCTCGAAAATCTCTGCCACTTAAAAGTTTTTCCAGCAGAGTTTCGCCTTCACCCACAGAAATAATTGTCCCTTGGGGTAAGCTTTTACCTAATTGTTCGTAAAATACGCTGACTGCACCACCACCTACAACTACACGAGCATCAGAATTATATTTTTGGGCACGTTTTAAACCACGTTTGATTAAACCCTGGTTTTGCCACAATTCTACATAGTAAGCAATGAAGATTCGCAAACCGCCCAATCCGCCGCGTAGTTTCAATAGAGGATTCTTGGCGTAGTAAAACTCAAAGGCGTTTTGCAGCGGGTTGCCACCACGTCCACCAACTGGGGCATAGATTTGAATATCCCGCCAAGAAAACACTAGTAGTGTCGGTTTAAATTCATCAATAGACCGATCCAGAGCCGAACTGTAATCTAAAGGTGGCACTGTTCCCAAATCAAAGATGCGCTGTTCAATATTAGGAAACTGCTTGTGGACATGATCGCTTAGGTAGACAACCCCAATAGGAAAGATGGGGTTACAAGGAAGGCGAACGTAAAGAATTCGATTTTCCATCATCTGTGTTTTAACTTCCATCTTGCCAATCTGTGGAGAAAGCGAGAGAAACATCTAGTTTTAAAGTGTGTGCTTGTTTTATTTGGTTTTATTTATCACAATCATGCTTGACATTTCAGCCGATTATTGGTAATGAAAACCTGCTGTTAGCAACTGCGGAAAACGCTAAAATTGCTGTGCATAAAACATACATAGAATCTATAGAGAGGTTTATGAAGACATTTTTCATATAGCTTTACCATAACATCGAGTTTATTCATTAAGTGATGATCCCAGGCGATTAATTCTGGGATAGATGAAACAGCAAAACTCACTTCCTCGCTATGCTAAAAGCAAGGGGATCGTTGTTATGTCAATTCCCTAACAATCTGCTTTCAGAGAATTGAAGCTTTTATACCAGGATAAAATATCAAAAACTTTTATTCATAGTGTATAATTCTGAAAAAGGTGTGAATAATTACAAAATTTTCATAACTAAAAATATATCTTTAGACAGAAATAATCTACAAATACTCAGTTGGTATTCGCAGTTACAACAACTGGGGATCAGTGGATGCTAGGCTTGGCTAGTGTAATGTAAAATTGTGGCGTAAAGCTCCTCAGCAGTTATGGCTCAAATATTAGATCCTCTACCACCTGAGCAATCAGGAAAAATTCTCTGCTGCTACATTAATGCCACGAGCAAAATACAGGTAGCTCGCATCTCCAATATTCCCAACTGGTACTTTGAAAGCAGCAATTCTCATTTTGAAAAAAATAGAGTATTAACCCCGATTTTGGAATTCACAATATAGTACAAAGTAACTAGTTTTCCGACAGAGGCAATGGCTAAAAAAACATCTGGAACAAAAA
>JBGTMK010000728.1:0-9679 GCA_041743605.1 Nostoc sp. | reverse complement strand
GTTTACTTTATAGCTGCCTGCAACGACAAGATCCACCTTTTTCTAGGGACTGCTTAGAAGCCGTGATTAAGGACTACCGGGACGATCTGCTATTAGCTATTGATGAATCCCAGTGGGAATTATTGTTTGAAGTAGTGCAGCAGCAGAGAGTTAAAGGTGAGTCGGACTATCAGAGCTTACTTAGAAGTATGTATCTGTTTGAATATCGCGATCCTCTAGGACGCTGGTTTGGTATCAGTCCAGCCTTGGCAGAAACAGAAAAAGTTTTGGCTTGGCAACAAAACAAGTAACACTGCTGGGTAAGTCAATTGTCATTAGTTAATTGTCCTTTGTCATTTGTCATTGGACTAATAACTAATGACAAATGTCCAATACCCCATGCCCCATCCCCAATGCCCAATAAGCAATGACTAATGATAAGCAGCTACGCGTCTACACCAAAGAAAATCAGCATACTTTGCAAAGACTGATTAGAGCGATCGCGCTTTCCGAAGGACAATTTGCCCTGATTTTAGTTCGATGTAACTATGGGCAATTACGTGAGCAAATGTTAGAGAATATTCGCTCCATCACCAAAGACATCAACATCAGAGAAATCCTTCTCAATCCATCAACTACTTCTTTACATACCACAATAGTCTCAGAACTATCTTTAGATAATCCTGCCGTCCTGACAGACTCTTTACCATCTGCTGTGATGGTTTTTGGTATTGAGTCAATTATCGACCTAGAAAACTTACTTACAGGCATCAACCAAGCACGAGATATCTATGCTGCAACTTTTCCATTTCCAGTGGTGTTGTGGCTCCAAGATGAAGTCGCATCATTGCTTTCAAGATTAGCGCCTGATTTCAAAAGCTGGGCTGCAACCACGATTAAATTTGAAATGGCCAAAGCAGATTTAATTGCTTTGATCCACCAAGAGGCAGAATCTCTATTTGCCAAAGTTTTAGAAGCTGGTGCGGAAACCTTTTTATCTAATGCCTTCCTAGATTTAGATCCTAAGTCTCAACACCGCCACGAAATAGAATCAGCCCGTAATGATTTGTTGCGTCTGTATGGTGTTCAATTAACACCAGGATTAGAAGCTAGTTTAGAGTTTGTCTTGGGGCGAGATAAATATGCCAACGATCAAATTAATGGTGCTTTAGCCAATTATCAAAGAAGTCTAGCATTATGGCAGCAGGAAATAAAAAGAGTAGCAGAGTGGGAAAGTAATTCTTCTTTCTCCCTCTCATGTCCTCACCCTACTCCTACCTCGTCTTCACTCAAGCAAGCAATAGTACTATTCCACCTGGGACTTTGCTATCACCGAATGGCAGACTTATACCAAAATACTAGCAGCTATTGCGAACATGCTCTCTTGTGGTTTAAACAATGCTTGGAGCTATTGGAAGAGGTACAAAGAGAAGACTTAGTTGCTAAATTTATTTTGCCTGCTTGTGAAATGCTGCAACGTTTACAAGCCTGGGATGACTTAAAAGAATTAGCTCAAAAGTCATTACATCTACATAAAACTTATGGAACTCCTGCACAAATTGCTCAAAATTATGGCTTTTTGGCAAATGTAGCGGCTTCTGAGTCAAATTGGGTACTAGCTCATGAATTAGCAAATACAGCACTTTCTATCGCCGAAGAAGCAACAGAAGTTTATCTGCGAGACGCTTTGCGAACACGCCGACAAGAAAGTTGGTATCTTCTCTTGCTAGCACGTACACAACGGCATCTGGGTGAGTGGGAAGAGGCTATCAATAACCTAGAATGGGCGAGGGTAGTTTGTGAGCTACAACATCAGCCATCACTTTACCTAGAGATTTTAGAGGAACTGCGATCGCTTTACTTTTTTGAGCGTCATGACTATACAGAAGCCTTTAAGCTGAAGCAAGAAAAAATTCAAATAGAACACCAGTATGGCTTTCGTGCCTTCATCGGCGCAAGTCAATTGCAGCCGCAACGCCCCAGAATTAACCCAGTACTGGAACCTCATAAAATTCCGTTTATTCCTGAAGAGATTGCTCAAGAAATATCTGCTTCTGGACGCCAACAAGATGTCAATCGTTTAATTGAAAGAATTAGCCGCGCTGACTACAAACTTACAGTAATTTATGGGCCATCAGGTGTAGGTAAAAGTTCGATTCTCAAAGCTGGTTTAGTCCCAGCGCTTAAGGGAAAAGTTATCGGTGAACGAATTCCTATACCTATTGTTTTGTCTGTTTATACCGATTGGATGACAATCTTGATCAGCAGTATTAATCAAGCACTGGCACATACAGAAATATCGCTTAGTCTTGACTCTACACCCACTATACTGCTAGAAAAAATTCGGTTAGCATCTGAACGCAATTATACAATAATACTCATCCTAGACCAGTTTGAAGAATTTTTCTTTGTTAGTAATCCTCCTAGCCAAAGAATAGAGTTTTATAAATTTTTTAGTGAATGCTTAAATATTTCTTATGTAAAAGTTATTCTCTCATTACGAGAAGATTATTTACATCATTTGTTAGAATTTGAACGCTTGAGCAAAAAAAATAATACTGGATTATATGATTTAGATGTAATTAATAAAAATATTCTCGATAAGGACATTCGCTACTATTTAGGAAAATTCTCTAGCCAGGATGCCAAAGCTATAATTCACAGTCTTACTCAACGTTCACATTATGAACTGAGTAGTGAATTAATCAACCAATTAGTGCAGGATTTAACAGGAGAACTAGACGAAGTACATCCAATTGAATTACAGATAGTCGGCGCTCAACTACAAATAGAAAACATTACCACACTTCCAGAATATAAACTTTGCGGCGGGTCAGCAAAATTGGTAGAACGCTGGCTTGGGGAAGTTATCAAAGACTGTGGTCAAGAGAATGAAGAGTTAAGTTGGAAATTATTATTTGAGTTAACTGATGAAAAGGGGACACGACCGTTAAAAAGTAAAGCTGATTTAGCGGCGGCATTAGTTAATAATCATGATCTCGATACAATATTAAACTTTGACAAAGTTGGGGAATTGATTTTAGAAATCTTGGTAGGTTCAGGGTTGGTATTGCTAATCAGAGAAGAGTTAGGCGATCGCTACCAGTTGGTTCACGATTATTTAGTTGAACCAATTCGCCAAAAGAACAACTATGGCATGGTTGCCGAATTAGAAAAAATTAAACTTGAAAAAACTAGAGCTGAAGTAGCCCAAAAACTTAGTCAAAAGCAACTCAACTTGGTATTACAACGGCGACTGCGGGAAGCACGGTTAGCAGGTGCAATCCTGGCAGTCATGGGTGGAACAATAGCAGCATTATGGTGGCAAGCCGACTTACAGAAAAGAGCAGCAGTCCGCCAAACTCTACGAGCTGAACGCAGTGAAACCAACTTGCAAATTAGTGCGATCACTGCTGCTAGTGAAGCTTTGTTCGCATCTAATAAAGAATTTGATGCCTTATTAGAAAGTTTGCGGGCTTGGAGAGGACTTAAACAGGCTGATGGAGTGCAACCAGATACCCGAATGCGGGTGGTGACAGCCCTGCAACAGGCAGTTTATGGGGTAACGGAAGTTAACCGCCTAGAAGGGCACACTGATATTGTCTGGGGAGTAACTTTCAGCCCGAATGGTCAGTTGCTAGCATCAGGTAGCCGAGATCAGACGGTGAAACTTTGGCGTCCTGACGGTACCTTACTCCAAACCCTCAAAGATCACACTGATGCTGTCACCTGTGTAAGTTTTAGCCCTGATGGTCAAACCCTAGCCTCCGCCAGCCTCGACAAAACAGTGCAAATCTGGCACAAAAACCCGGTTACAGGTGAATTTGACCCCAAACCATATAAAACTCTGAAAGGACATGGAGATTGGGTTTATAGCGTTAATTTCAGTCCTGATGGCGAATTGTTAGCTACTGGCAGTAAGGATAAAACTGTAAAACTCTGGCGCAAAGACGGTAGCTTAGTAAAAATACTGAGGGGACATCGAGGGTGGGTTAACTGGGTCAACTTCAGTCCCGATGGTCAATTTATCGCCTCGGCCAGCGACGACAAGACAGTTAAAATCTGGCGACGGGACGGTAGCCTTGTTAAAACTTTGCGGGGACACCAGCAGGGTGTGGTTGTAGCTGTTTTCAGCCCGGACGGTAAATTTTTGGCATCAACAGGTCGAGACAAAACAGTAAAACTTTGGCGGCGGGAAAGTAACAGCACTAAAGACGGTTTTGAATATCGTCCTTACAAAACTTTACGGCAGCACAGTAGTACAGTGTGGAGTTTGAGCTTTAGTTCCGATAGTAAAAAGTTAGCTTCCGTAGGTGAAGACAATACCATAAACCTCTGGAGTACCACTGGTACCTTACTCAAAACCTTTAAAGGACACAGTGATGCAGTTGTCAGCATCGCTTTCAGTCCAAATCAAAAATTGCTAGCTTCAGGAAGTTTTGATAAAAGCGTGAAACTATGGAGTTTAGATGCTCCAACACCGTCTATTCTTCAAGGGCATCAAAAGCGAGTTTTGAGCGTTGCTTGGAGTCCCAACGGTCAGATGCTAGCTTCTGGTAGTAGCGATCGCACTGTCAAACTTTGGCAACGATACACCAGTCATGGCGAAATCAAAACCCGACTTTACAAAACTTTGGTGGGGCACACAAATAAAGTTCCTAGTGTCAGCTTTGACCCAAAAGGTGAAATGTTGGCTTCAGGAAGTTTTGACAAAAGCGTTAAACTTTGGCGGCTTGACGGTACTTTAATCATGACTCTCCACGGACATACTGATAGTGTGATGAGCGTAAATTTCAGCCCTGATGGTCAATTTTTGGCATCAGCTAGCAAAGATAAAACAGTGAAACTTTGGAACCGTGAGGGGAAGTTGCTCAAAACCTTAGTAGGGCATCAGGGTTGGGTAAATAGCGTGAATTTCAGCCCTGATAGTCAGATTTTAGCCTCTGCCAGTGATGACCAAACTGTGAAACTTTGGCAGCGGGATGGTACTTTGCTCAAAACTTTCTCGCCCCATGACAGTTGGGTATTGGGTATCAGCTTTAGTCCTACTGATGAGTTACTGGCTTCTGCTAGCTGGGATAACACCGTGAAATTGTGGCGACGGGATGGGACGTTGTTAAAAACCTTATTAAAAGGGTACAGCGATAGCGTTAATGCCGTGACTTTCAGTCCCAATGGTGAATTGCTCGCTGCCGCTAGTTGGGACAGTACAGTGAAACTTTGGAGCCGTGATGGCAAATTAATTAAAAGTCTTAATGGGCATCGCGCTCCGGTGTTAAGTGTCAGCTTTAGTCCAGATGGTCAAACACTAGCATCAGCCAGTGATGACAACACGATAATTCTGTGGAATTTACACCTTGATGATTTGCTTGTTCGTAGTTGCAACTGGGTGGGTGATTACCTCAAGCACAACCGCAATCTTGAGGAGCGCGATCGCTTTCTTTGTGATGGCATAACCCGTACAAACCCTTTTTAATTACGAATTACGAATTACGAATTACGAATTAGGTTGAAGCCTCAATGGGCAACCGCTCTTGGTTTAGCGGTTGATGAGGCGATCAGAGTTGTTAATTCAGAGTTAGAAATTTATTTCGAGATCATCAGCCAAAGGAGCGATCGCTCTCCAAAAGTTCGTGGCTATTTTCTTCGGGAGCCTCTTGTGGCAAATTCGCTAAAAATGCTTGTAGTCTCATCCGCTCAATGTAAGGCCAGCCTCCCTCAGACTCAATATCTTTCAGCAGCGAGTAGAGTTGGCGACGGTTAACAGGCAAACTCTCTTGAAAAACCCCATCCCGAATCTCTCGGTGTAACTGTTCCAATTGCCTAAGCATTGCCAAAAGAGCTACAGTGTCGCCTTGACAAGCCTGGACTGCATCATACACCACAGTTGCGATCGCTTGCACTTTACAAGACAACTCCCCTGATTCAATATTTTTGTTATCGTTCATGCCACCCTTTCCGTATAAATGAGGTCAACTCAAATTTACCGGAGATTTTTAATTTTCCCTAGTTTGTTCCCTGTCCCCTGTCGCCTCACTGCCCTAGTCGGGGGTGAATATAACTAGATTTGTATCTTTATCAAAAGTAATTGCGATCGCTCCTAAAAGAGCGTAGTAACCTTTACCATAGCCTCCACAGCAGCTAGATGTGATCAAGACGAGACTTTCTTGGATTTTGAGTACTTTGATTTTGAGTTAAAAAAAATCGTATGATCTGGCTGATTTACCCATCAAACAATGGGCTGTATGTAGTGGCGTCACATACATGATACAAAAAGACTTGGGCGACGCCGCTTTTGCTATCAGCAAGAGCAAAGTGCGAAGCAGACACCCCTCTTCGCGCTCTTTGAGGCAAACATTTATGCTCCTCTGTGTGGAGATTACTCATCCACCCGCCCAACTCTAACAAATGCCACCAACAGTAAAACTGCTGGTTTTTTGCTCTCCTAGTAACACACATCCAAATATGGATTCAGTGTGCTACTTATTATGGGTTTTACACCCCAAGCTCAAGAGAGCGACACGTTTAGCAGAGAAAAGTTTGAGCAGCTGACAACCTAAACTCCCGGACACTTGCTTCAACTTTCTTAATCAAAGCAAAGTCGTGTCTGAACAAAGGTAGTTTTTCGCAGAGTAGCGGCTTCTCATCAGAGATCAAAGCTTCGATGCAGTTTTACAACTTAGATATTAATTTTTGAGATTGAGGTTGACCATGAGGTATCGCGCTTTAATTGTTGCATTCTTGGCTTTGTGCCTAGGTCTAATAACTGCTTGTAGTGATGCACCTACTAGTAGTAGTGGTAGAGATGTACTCACTTACGATCAAATTCGCGGCACTGGCTTGGCTAACAAATGCCCCCAACTAGCAGAAACAAGCCGTGGTTCCATTCCCATTGATTCTAGCCAGTCTTATGCCATCAAAGAACTTTGCTTAGAGCCAACTAGTTTCTTCATCAAAGAAGAACCTGCTAATAAACGGCAAGAAGCAGAATTTGTTGCTGGCAAATTGTTGACCAGATACACTTCCACCATTGACCAGGTGCAAGGTGATCTAAAAATCAACTCAGATAATAGCCTGACCTTTACGGAAACTGATGGTCTTGATTTCCAAGCCATCACTGTGCAGCTTCCTGGTGGTGAGCGAGTACCTTTTCTCTTCACCATCAAAGACTTGGTTGCTCAAAGCCAACCCAGTTTGACCAGTATTAACACCTCTACGGACTTTGAAGGCAGTTTCAAAGTTCCTTCCTATCGTGGTGCTGCCTTCCTAGATCCTAAAGGTCGTGGTGTCGTTAGTGGCTACGATAATGCCGTAGCACTCCCCGCCCAAGCAGATGATGAAGAACTTACCCGCACTAACGTCAAGCGTGCTGAAAATCTCAACGGCAAGATTTCTCTGCAAATCGCTAAAATAGACAGTTCTAGCGGTGAAATTGCTGGTACTTTCGAGAGCGAACAGCCATCTGATACAGATTTAGGTGCTGGCGAACCTAAAGAAGTCAAGATTCGCGGTCTATTTTATGGACGGGTTGAACCTACTCGTAGCTAAATCTTTGGAAGTAAGGCAAATAACTGGCACTCAGAATGACAATTCTGTAAGTATCAGATTTGATCACAAAAGTTAACCTATCTACCCTCTTTTTTCAAGAGGGTAGATAGGTTTTTTAAAAAGATGGGGAAAAGTTAAAGCCGAGCAAAATTGTGGGCGAAATAACTCTGGCAATTGGGAAAATTTTGATGCCTCAATTTTGTGGGTCACTTGATTCATCCCTTTAACTTTTCCCTTTCATTAAAAGACTATAGACTTAAGTATAAAAAAGGGCGAGATGCCCTTTTTTTATTGGCTTGCGTAAATATACATAGTATTCTTTTAAATAATTTAGTAATTTTTAATTATTGGATAAATCCCTGTTGAATAGACACGTAATTTTACTGTAAATATAACTTTTATTATTCCAACAAAAACCTGGGTACTGTTGTTTTGTTTCTATAAATTAACTTCATCATTAATTAATTCAAGTTAAGTACAATCTCGGTTTTATATTTAGTGATTAATTTTATATTTTATTCCTATGTAGTTCTAAAAAAACCTACAGATCATACAAAGATAAATAACCAACTAAATACCGATTTCGCCCATTTAACTTTTGCTCTATTGTCAAGCAACCTATGGAATTTTAATAAGAAAACTTTGTTATCTACCATAGTATTTGCTCGGAAATATAGCGCGATATTGTCTTTGATGTCGTGCGATCGCAGCTTAATTTGAAAAACGAATAATTGATTCTTTATTTGCTCAATAAACCCGGTGCTATGCCTACCACAGTCACCACTGAATTAAAACATGAAATTTGGCAGTTGTTGCGAGAATATCAGCAATCTCCGTCAGAAAATATCCGTAATAAACTGGTAAAACTCAATTTTGGACTTGTGAGAAAAGAAGCTCACTATTGGACAAATCAATGTCATGAAACCTACGATGATTTGCTCCAGGTTGGATGTTTGGGTTTAATCAGAGCTATTGAAAGATTTGAACTTTCCAAGGGACATGCCTTCAGTTCCTACGCTCTTCCCTATATTCGGGGTGAAATTCAACATTATCTCCGAGATAAGGGTGTCACCGTGCGAATTCCTCGGAGATGGTTAGCGCTCCAACAGCAAGCAATAGGAGTATCACGTTCTTGGCGTGAAAAACATAATCGTCAACCAACCGACTCGGAATTAGCAGCAGCACTAGAAATTTCTCCAAACGAATGGCAAGAAATTAAATTAGCATGGGTCAATCGCGCTCCCTTAAGTCTTGATGTGCCAATCCAAGATGGAGAAGAAGGTTCTACCTGCTTGGGAGAATTGGTTCCAGATCCTAACTATCGCAGCTTTCAACTGGCACAAGAAGACCAACTTCGCTTACAACAAGCATTGGTTCAGCTAGAAAAACGCACCCGCGACGTGTTGGAGTGTGTATTTTTGCAAGATTTGACCCAAAAACAAGTTGCAGAACATCTGGGCATCAGTGTAGTTACGGTTTCTCGTAGAGTCAAGAAGGGTCTGGATTTGATGAAAGAGCTTATGGGTGTGGCTGAGGACTAACTGCAAACAAACACCAACCCGCAGTTATGCTAGGTAGGCAGTGCTAAAAATAACCCTTGAAATGTAAAAAATTAGGTTATAAAGGGAACATACTTTGCCTTTAATACACATTTCAGGCACGTTGATTTCCATTTTTAAATTTTCCAATGGCTTTTGAGAACAGCTCATGGGCAGAACTTCAAAAATTACAATTGCAGCTATTTTAACTTTGGCGATCGCTGGATGTGCTTCTGAAGATACACAACAAGCAATCAATCCTGCACCAATTCCCAAAATAGCCACAAAGTCGCCACCAGCGGCTCAATCCTTTAAGAATCCAGTGATACCTGCAAAACAGGTTTCACAAGTTAATCCTGTATCGGTTAACTTGATTCAATCCACTAATGCTACAGAACGAACACGGGGACTTGTGCTATCAAAAGATCGAAGTGATCCTTTTGCACAACTTTTCGGGCAGACGGTTCCCGGAATGCCTCAAACATCTGGAAGACCTGTCCCCGTGGTGCCTAAGCTACCTACTGCATCACTAGCAGTACGAAAACTTCCAACACGAAAACTTCCAGCACCCAGCATAGCTTCAAATCCAAAGAAAAATAACGTTTCTTCTGTAC
>JBGTMK010000727.1:0-3756 GCA_041743605.1 Nostoc sp. | reverse complement strand
CCTTGTAGAACAGATTGGTACAGTAAAAGTGAGGCTGCTTGGCGCTGGAGATATTGAACCTTTGTATATGAGGAAGTACTTGCCATTGGCATCGCTTGATTATCCATCAATCAACTGTGTGGTATAGCTAAATAGCTATGGTAAATTGTCTGCTGACCCTGGCAGTAAAGTCAAAGTCTATAGATGTTTTAACAATGAATTTAAGTATAGTTGCTGCTTTTGCCTACGGCATATTATCGATTATTGGTGGCATTATTGGCTACATTCAAGCTACTAGTAGAGTTTCACTCCTAAGTGGTAGCATTAGTGGTTTATTACTAATATTTGCCGCTTACTTTCAACTCCAAGGGCAAGCCTGGGGTTCAATTTTAGCAGTATTAGTTACTGCCGTTTTAGTCGTCTTCTTTGCATTTAGACTGGCAAAAACACGCAAGTTTATGCCTGCGGGATTAATGACGATTTTGGGTATGGTGGCATTGGCGGTGATGGTGCATCAAATTGTGGCTTTAAGGTAGTATCAGTCTCCAAGTAATAACCATCCTCCTGTTTTTTGGTATGGCATGGCTCTCTTTGCCTTGAATTATACTAGTACAGTTATATTACTATGACTTGTTACCCTTGCCTAACACTATCAGTTTCAAGCTTGACAAAAGTGCAGTTCCATAAGATGCGCTCATGTAGCCTTTGTTTGCGATCGCTCATAGTCATCTACAATTTGTAGGCTACACAAATAACGCCATAACAAGGCTTTCAGGCACAAATTCTCAAATTTAAATAAAAAAATAATTACTAACCGCCTAAAAAGTCCGGTTTTTTTGGCTTGGTGATGATAAATAAAAGTAATAGCGTTGAATGCCATGCTTTGTCCTGCGAAGGATTACTGAAATTCTTCGCTGCTTTTAGAATGGCTACTGAACATCAAACAACATCTGTTGCCAATCAGTTTTTTGCTGGGGATGCTTCTTTGCCACAAAAAGGGATGGAGCTACATCAAACGGCTCTACTACAAAACTTACTCTAGAGTGTCTAAGTAACTATGCTGATAAAGTGTAAAGATGTCACTGGATCTGGGAGCAAATTTTAAAGCAATTATAAAGGAGATGGTGCCATTCTGGCAGGTTTTTATCCAAAAGATGGGATATTAGTAGATTGTACAAATCTTTATTGTTATTCACACATTAGTGCAGCTTGGCGTAAATAACTATCTAGTTGAAAAAGGCTAAAAATAGGTGAAATCACCAGTATTCCTTCTGCCCCCTGCCTTCTTGCACTAGTTCCTATCTATGGAAAGCTGCTAAAACCAAGCAAATTTGACAGAGATAAGTTTAAGTAATTTAATGAAGTAGGAAATAATACATGGTATTATCACTGTCTTCTCATAACGTTATCCAGTATCTGCAAGATGCGGGTCTGTGTAGCTCAGAAGATAACCCATCAGAAAAATCTGAGTTGCCAGGAAATAGTAAGAGCAATTTCAATTTAGTACTGACTTTAGCAGATAATCGTAAACTGCTAATTAAACAAGAACGTAACGTTAACAACAATGACGCCGCGCCTCATGAATTGTTTCAGGAGTGGCTATTTCACCAACTCCTCCAACAGTTTCCAGTTCTAGGTAATACTTCAGCGATCGCACCATTGGTGGTGCATTTTGACGAAGAAAATTCTATTCTCGTCTGCAATTACCTGAGTGAATATTTAGAACTTGCGACATTGTACCACAACAATGAGATTTTTCCACAAGAAATTGCTTCAGCGATCGGCACGACTTTGGCGGGACTGCATCGCGCCACCTACAACCGCCGAGAATATAAGGATTTTATGGCAACTGCTCCCCAAGGAGAGTTTCGCTATGGCTTTTACAATCCAGCCCAAGGTGTAGGGTCAATTGGGCCGGAGATTTTTGGGGCTATTCCCACAGATGCACTAAAATTCTATGTTCTCTATCAACAGTACGAGAGTTTGGAATCTGCGATCGCAGATTTGGCTTATGACTGGAATCCTTGCTGCTTGACTCACAACGACCTGAAATTGAGCAACATTTTGGTTCATTCCAGATGGGAGCAACTAGACAATTGTTTAGTACGCCTAATTGACTGGGAAGCTTGTTCTTGGGGAGATCCAGCTTTTGATTTAGGAACTTTACTGGCAAGCTACTTAGGAATTTGGCTCAACAGCCTCGTAGTAGACCCCACCATTGAGTTAGAAGAATCTCTACATTTGGCGTTAACACCGTTAGAGATTTTACAACCTTCACTTATTGCCCTCATTAGGGCTTATGTGAATGCTTTCCCCATGATTTTAGAATACCGCAGTGACTTTATTTTGCGCGTTATGCAGTTTGCGGGACTGGCACTGATTCATCAAATTCAAGATATGATTACGTGCCGGAAATACTTTAATAATGCTGATATTTGTATGCTCCAAGTAGCAAAAAGTCTACTCACGATGCCGGAGCAAGCTGTACTGACAATTTTCGGGATATCAGAGTCCGAAATCCTGAATCCTGTAGCAAAGATTCATAAATTTCCTCAGCCTGTAAAAGAACAGCAATTACTTCGTATTTATTACGAAAAAACTCGGCTGCGTGGTTGTTAGCAATAGGTAGCAGAACAATTTAAAAAGAACACCCAATTCTGAATTCTGTATTCTGACTCCTGAATTCTATTTTGTTAAAGTTTGATTTCTGAATGGATTAATGCTAAATTCCTCTATCAACCAACCCCTAACTTCTCTATTTGATATTGCTAAGAATATCCAGATTGAGTCAAATTTTTGTATTTACCATCCAAATTATCAACCCTTTGCTCTACCGACTAAAATAGCCGACAGATTTCAGCAAAATTCCGTAGATTTACAACAGAAGTATCTCACTTTACTACTGCGAAATTTTCTCTATGGAATCTATTACAATGGCTCTCTGCAAACTACTTTAGCAGTCAATACTGATAGTACTAATCGCTTGCCAAAGGATAATTTAGCAGATAATTCCATTTTGGAAATTGATTGGGACTTTTACGAGCAGCTGCACGCCAGTAATCACGGCATAGGTTATTTTGACCCTAGATGGCAGGTATTGCGGAAAGAACCTGATGGGACTATGGCGGTGACTAAAGGCGGTTTAACACTTTATGTTGAGCCAGATTGCCATCTAGAATCCAGTAAGAAATCTACCAAAGTGGGTGATATGGTAGCAATCTGGATGCCCAAAAATCGACTGCAAAACGGTTGTTACTTAGCAGTTAGCAATGTCGGACAGGAACAGCAGAGTAACCCCGATGCTGATTTAGGAGCAGGGCGAATCTACTTTAACTTTACGCCATCAGGTGCGATCGCTCTGATGGAAAGCTTGACACTGCAATTGAATGCAGCCTCGATTCCCTTTAGCTTTCAAGTTCTCCACAATCCCTGTGCATACGGACGTTATGATTCGGGGCTACTCTACTTTGAACTCCCCGACTATTCAGCAATTCGCACAATCCTTCAGGCTGTTTATCAAGAAAATCAATCCCATTTCCAGCCCGAAATCCCCTTGTTTACCAAATTTTTAGCCCCAGGGTTAGGTTTAGCTGAAGAACCAACCCAAAAATTTGCCGCACAGGAAAGTTTTGGGATGAACCGTTGTCAAATCGTCGCTAATGCTTTGTTGGAAGCTTGGCAAAAAGGTAAGAATGCGATGGAAGAACGGATGAGGACGATTGACCAACACTTTGCACGCCATACAATTGACTTGCAGCGTCCCTACCTTAATCCTAA
>JBGTMK010000726.1:0-16725 GCA_041743605.1 Nostoc sp. | reverse complement strand
AAACATAAAAAGCTATTTGACCCATGTTTTTTCAATCATTTACGACAATTCGTCCTATTTTGAATGAAAAGTTGATATTCAGATACAGTTTTAAGCTTTTTATCTGTATCAAGAGCTACAAAATTAGATGCGCTTACCCTGGCACAGCAATGCTGTGCCCTTATTAATTATTAATGAGCTTTTTGTAGATAGCGATCGCACTTGCGGCATTATTATTTATGTAATCAAGATTAAGTAGGGGCAATACCCTGCGGGAAGCCGCTTTGCGTCTACATGAATTGCCCCTACCGCATGGTCTAATTACCTAAAAATGGCTGTAAAAAACAAGTACGAAAGTATTTAGGTGAATCCCTAAATACTGAGAAAATGGCTGGTAAGCCATTAAAATTGGTGCAATCGCCATGCACCCAAGCTGTTAAGCTCTTGTTCAAAGAGCTAGTCCGGGGATTAGAAAACTTGCTAGAGTGAACAGAGTTAGCCTTAATGTCTAATCGCCAAAACCTATACATCTCATGGATTTTGCTAATATTGCATCCCAGCTAAACGCTGGAACGATTTTGCCAGAGGGGATTGTTATTCTCACCCTCTTGGGGGTTTTGATTGTTGATTTGATTTTGGGGCGTACATCCGCACGCTGGATTGGATATCTAGCGATCGCAGGTTTATTTGCTTCGATTGTCGCCCTATATTTTCAATGGGACTCTCCTAATCCCATCGGTTTCACCGGTAGCTTTAACAGTGATGACCTGAGTATCGTCTTTCGCGGTATTATTGCCTTGTCTGCGATCGCCACTATACTGATGTCAATTCGCTACGTTGAGCAGAGCGGCACTGCTTTAGCCGAATTCATCGCTATTTTGCTGAGTGCTACTCTAGGAGGGATGTTTTTATCCGGGGCTAGTGAGTTGGTGATGATTTTCATCTCCCTAGAAACCCTGAGTATCTCCTCTTACTTGTTGACAGGTTATACCAAGCGTGACCCCCGTTCCAACGAAGCGGCGCTGAAATACTTGTTAATTGGAGCTTCCAGTACAGCAATATTTTTGTACGGTGTATCCCTGCTGTATGGACTATCGGGAGGACAAACCGAACTAAGTGCGATCGCAAATGGCATTGCCACAGCGAAAGTGGGACAATCTTTAGGTTTAGTGATTGCCCTGGTATTTGCGATCGCAGGTATTGGCTTCAAAATCTCCGCTGCACCCTTCCACCAGTGGACACCAGACGTTTACGAAGGCGCTCCCACCCCAGTCATCGCTTTTTTATCTGTCGGTTCCAAAGCAGCTGGGTTTGCCCTAGCCATCCGCTTGCTAACAACAGCCTTCCCACTTGTTGCTGAAGAGTGGAGGTTTGTCTTCACAGCTCTAGCCGTTCTCAGCATGATTTTGGGTAACGTAGTCGCCCTAGCCCAAACCAGCATGAAACGGATGCTAGCTTATTCATCCATTGCCCAAGCTGGGTTTGTGATGATTGGCTTGATTGCTGGTACACAGGCGGGCTATGCCAGTATGGTATTTTACCTACTGGTTTACCTGTTCATGAACCTGTGCGGCTTTACCTGCATCATCTTATTCTCACTGCGGACAGGAACCGACCAGATTGCCGAATACTCTGGTTTATATCAAAAAGATCCACTCCTAACACTGGCGTTGAGTATTTCCCTGCTTTCCTTGGGTGGTATTCCACCATTGGCAGGGTTTTTCGGCAAGATTTACTTATTTTGGGCTGGTTGGCAAGCAGGACTTTATTGGTTAGTCTTGCTAGGCTTAGTTACCAGCGTCGTCTCCATCTACTACTACATTCGCGTAGTTAAGATGATGGTAGTGAAAGAACCCCATGAAATGTCCGACGCAGTGAAGAATTATCCCCAAGTGCGTTGGGATTTACCTGGGCTAAGACCTTTGCAAGTCGGGTTGGTAGTAACATTAATTGCCACTACCGTAGCAGGGATTTTGTCAAATCCACTGTTTACATTGGCTAACAATTCTATCTCCAATACCCCATTTTTGCAAGCAACAATTAACAGTAATGTAAAAGCACAAAATCTCCTGCTTTTGCCAAAGTTAGATTCGGTTAGTCAGTCTCAGCCCTCAGTTGATTCTACTGCGAAGATTTAATCGAGTCTCAACTAAACTTTGTCCTGAAATACAAAGCCTGTTTGCTAATTAGCAGACAGGCTTTGTCATATCTTTTAAGTTAAATTTTATGAGACTGAGTTAATAGGTATCTTAATTATAAATTCTGCACCTTTCCCTGGAACAGAAAAACAGCTAAGTTGTCCGTTATGTTTTTCAACTATAATCTGATAACTTATATATAGTCCTAGCCCAGTACCTTTGCCCACAGTTTTAGTTGTGAAAAACGGGTCAAATAGCTTTGAACTAACTTGTTCATTTATCCCCAAACCATTATCAGCAATACTAACCACTATCAATTTTTCATCGATTACTTCAGTTTTAATTTGAATTTGGGGATTATTATTTATCAGTTTTTGATTGTCAGTTGTTTGTGGATTTACTTCTGACCATCGACCATTATTCGCCGCCGCCTCCAGTGCATCGATTGCATTAGCAATAATATTCATAAACACTTGATTAAGTTGACCAGGATAGCAAGTTATATTTGGTAGTTGACTATATTTTTTGATGACTTTAATTTCCGGGTACTCATGCCTAGCTTGCAAGCGATGCTCCAAAATCATTAAGGTACTATCAATTCCTTCGTGGATATTGACTTGCTTAAGTTCTGCTTCATCAAGTCTAGAAAAGTTACGCAGTGATTTAACAATTTCCTGAATGCGTTCCGTTCCCACTTGCATTGACCCGAAGAGTTTAGTTATGTCTTGAATCAGAAAATCTAAGTCTATTTCTTTTACTTGCTCTTGGATTTCTGGAGGAGTATTTGGACAAATTTGTTGATAAATTTGCACCAATTTTAGTAAATCCTGAGTGTATTTATGGGCGTGATGAAGGTTGCCATAAATAAAACTCACTGGGTTATTAATTTCATGGGCGATACCAGCGACCATCTGACCTAAGCTAGACATTTTCTCAGCTTGGATAAGCTGAGTTTGGGTAAGTTGTAGTTCATTTAGTGTTTCTTGTAAAGCAGTTGTACGTTCCTCAACCCGAATTTCTAGCTCTTGATTCGCTTTCTTGAGCGCTTCCTCTGCCTGTTTTCGTCTCTGAACTTCTTTTGCTAGCTCATCGATTTTTTCATTCAGGAGAACGAAATTACTGCTGGTCAGAGTTCTATTTTCTAAGCGTAAGAGAATTAAAGCTGAAGATTCAGGAGAGCAAGGTTGAATAACGGCTCCTTGGCTACGACATATTAACGTTTGTCCATCATTCTTTCGTAAAGTTAAAGAGCCAATAACCATTGCCCTACTACTTGAACAAGCTTGCAGATACCTGACAATATCGTTAGTAGATTCAGTTACAATTTCAAAAAGCATTCTTCCCCGCAGTTCTTGACGGCGTAACCCCAACATATCTGCTACTGGTTGATTGGTAGCTAACAACTGACCCTCTCCACTCACCAGCAGTAAAGGTTCTGGTAAAACTCTGGCAAGTTCAAGAAATTGTTCAGGAGTCATGGGGCTTCCAATTTCAGGGTTTGATTCTACTTTACATATCTGCACTAAGCTTATATCCCGGAGTTATTTTGGTGCTGAAGACTTTACACAGATTCTAGTCCCCTAAAGTATTCTCGACCTTCTGCATCTTCTGCTTCTTCTGTAAGTTTTAAGTAAACAATAACTTTACATCCAGGATCACCCTGTGCTATAGTTTCCTGCAATTCTACTTTCGCGTATCCTAAATTATTAGCTGCGATCGTCCCAAAGACGTTTGAAGTCATCATGCACATGGCAGGGCGATTAAGTACTTTTTCGGCAAATGGGCAGACGCGGTTGCCAAAGACAATTTTTTCATCATCCTGCTCAATCACATAAAAATCGCCCTGGATGCGTTTTTTTAAATCAATCAAGACATCAGCTACCTGTTTACGAGAAAGGTTGGAGACTTCCAAGGCAGATTTGTAATCTTGGTTAATCTGCCTTCCCATCCTTTCACCAACTACGCTAATAAATCCAGAAGCTTCTTCTAAGCCAACTACATCCTGTAAAGTGCCAGATAATTCTCTAATTAATGTACGTAAAAATATATCGCGTTCTAAAGAAAGATTAAGCGTAGCTATTGAGTGGTTAAGTGCATTGTTCATAAATTTTCAGGACACAATCTGGGAACTACATTTCTAGAGTTCCCAAAAATATATCGAAAGTAACTCCTTAATCTCTCTCCTCAGAGAATTTAATGCTCGCTTTTGTTTCTAATCAATAGTTATGTAATGCTCATCACAAATTTTTAATTTTGTGGTTCTGACAGTTTATGTTTATAAATGCAACTTACTATGATTATTGAATGGGAAGCTTAATGATAAACTCTGAACCTTCTCCTAATACTGAATTTACTTCTAAATTTCCTCCATGTTTTTCGACAACAATTTGACGGGCAATTGATAATCCTAATCCTGTGCCTTGACCCACAGGCTTGGTGGTGAACAAATAGTCAAAGATTTTTTGCTGGACATCAGTTGACATTCCCATGCCATTATCTTTAATCCGAATCAAAATATGATTTTTATCTTCAGTAAGAGTAGTCTGAATCAAAACTTGATTGGGATTTGCTTCAATTTCAATATAGGTGCGTCCTACATTAGACTCCTCTAAAGCATCAATAGCATTAGCTAGCAAATTCATAAATACCTGATTTAGTTGTCCGATAAAGCATTCTAATTCTGGCAAATTATCGTAATCTTTAATTACTTGAATATCAGGACGATCCTCAGATGCTTTTAAGCGGTGTTTGAGAATCATGATGGTACTGTCGATGCCATCATGAATATTGCAATAAACTTTGCGATCGCTATCTGCTCGAGAAAAGGTTCTCAAACTGGTACTAATGTTGCGAATGCGCTGAACTCCCTCTTTCATTGAGGAGATTAAATTAGGTAGATCGGCAAGCATATACTTCAAATCTATAGCTGCAATTTCCTCTTGAATTTCTGGAACTGGATTAGGATAATGCTGCTGATAGAGGTCAATAATATTAATCATGTCTTGGAAATATACTGAAGCGTGTCCGAGATTTCCATGAATAAAACCAACTGGATTATTAATTTCATGAGCAACTCCTGCTACTAATTGACCAAGAGCAGACATTTTTTCTGTCTGTACAAGCTGAAGTTGAGATTCTTGTAGGTCTTTTAATGCCTTAGATAACGCTGCTGTTCTTTCTGCAACTCTTTTTTCTAAAGTTTTTGTGAGATTTCGTAATTGAAGATGGGTTTTAATTCTAGCTAATAATTCTTCTTCATGAAAAGGTTTTGTGATGTAATCAACTGCTCCTATACTTAGACCCTTGACCTTACTATCAGTATCAGAATTAGCTGTCATGAAAATTATAGGAATATCACAAGTAGCTGAATTTTCTTTTAGCATTCTACAGGTTTCAAATCCATCGATTCCCGGCATCATTACATCTAATAAAATCAAATCAGGTAGCCTATACTCAACCTGTTGAATTGCTCTTTTGCCATCATGTTCTGTAATGACTTTAAATCCTACATTCGTTAATATATCAAAGACAATTTCTAAATTGGTATTAGTATCATCTACCACTAGAATTAAACTATCTTCTGGGGCATAAAGCATTTTTATATCTTGCTCGTAATTCATGTATTTAAATTAATTTAACTCCTTGTTACTTATTCACTATTGCCTTGCGATCGCAGCTAAGTCACCTCCATTTTTTTTTCACAGACTGACAGACATTTTTCTCGTCTGACAATCCTATAGTTCCCAAAAAATCTGAGAACAGCAACATTTTCACACTAAATTGCCTACAGATCGCTACGACATGGACATCTACCATGAATCTTCACTTTCACCGGAGTTTAAGATCCTCTTTCTTGAAGGCGATCGCTCTGAAATTAGTGATTATTACCCTTGTCTTTTTATAAAGCTAGAACTGTACCAGAAAATATTGTTGATGGCTTAAGTTAACTTTTTCAGTTCGTCAACAGCATTTTTCATGAATAGACACAACATGAACAGACACAAAGATAGCTATATTTATTAAAAAATAGAATTCCAGATAATTACGGTTATTTTTTAATAAAAAACATTGAACAATAGCTAAATAACTTTGGAAATATTCACATAGATTTACACGTTATTCATGGTGGCGTAAATATGATTTGCAAATTTCATAAAAGCTATATTGCTGTGAATTTTTCAAAAAGTTTTGTCAAAGACTATTAATAAATTTATTGAGCTATTGTCTTTCTTCTAATGCAATTCCTTTTTCTCAGTACTTTAAACTAATACACTCTTTATGAACCAATTACTTTACCCTGATCTATACTGTCCATTTCCATCCCAGATTAATAAGCATGTTGATGTTCTAGAAGAGTATGCTTTTGAATGGGTAACTCGCTTTAACCTCTTGGCTAATGAATCATCTTATAGGCGTTTTTGCAAATCAAAGTTTTTCTTTTTAGCAGCAAGTGCTTATCCTAACTGCCAGCTTGAAGAATTGAAAATTGCAAATGATTGGTTAAGCTGGGTGTTTATTTGGGATGACCAATGTGATTTATCAAATTTAGGAAGAGAACCTGATGTTCTCAAAGATTTTCATAAAAGATTTTTGGAAATATTGAATGGTGCAGAACTTACGAGTAAGGATCTACCACTTGCTTATGCCTTAAGTGATTTACGAAAACGGATACTTCAAAGAGGCAGTCAAGAATGGTTTCATTACTTTGTTGATCGCTATGAAGGCTACTTCGATGGATGTGTCCAAGAAGCAATTAACCGAGTACAGGAAATTACACCCGATATTGAGAGTTATATGCTTATACGTAGGTTAAGTTTAGGGGGGTATCTTTGCCTTGCATTGATGGAATTTTGTAATCATTTAACAATTCCTGATTTTCTCCGGAATCATGAGGTGATGAAAGAGTTAAAAGTGATGACAATTAACATTCTTGCCTGGTGTAATGATATTTTCTCCGTACATAGGGAAATGTCAAGTGGCGATGTTCATAATTTAGTATTGCTAATTCATTATCAACAAAAGGTTTCTTTAGAAACATCAATTATTGCGGCTAGCAAAATACACGATCAAGAAGTATATCGCTTGAAAGAATTTGAATTATCTATTCCATCTTTTGGAGAGGAATTAGATACTGAACTTGTCAAGTATATATCAGGAATACATAGCTGGATATCTGCCAACCTGACTTGGTATTCTCACTCTGGTCGCTACCAAACTATAGAAAGATTGGAGTTAACTCAATAAAATTTCACTCTATTTTGAGAAGAAATAAAGATACCTAAGAGGTACGCTAGTACCGCAAAGCGGAAGTCACGCATTCAAAAGTCAAAAGTCAAAATTAAGACAGCGTAAGGGTTTTGTTGATTGGGAATGGGTGGTTTATTTACGCCGTGCTGTACTAGTACCTTGAAAGTTGATCACAGATTAACCCCATCTTATTCTGTTAAAGGTTTACCCCTGCTAATACAATTTTAGATTTTGGTTTGGACTTAAAATTCATATGCAACTACCTAATCCTCTCAAAACTCCTTCTTTACTACAAAAGCTTCAGTGGGTTGCTGACCCTGTGGGCTACATGGAAAATGCAACTCAACAATATCCGGACATTTTTACTGGTAGGACAATTGGCTTTGGGGACACTATAGTATTTGTGAATCATCCTCAGGCAATCCAAGAAATTTTAACGAATGATAGAAAAAAATTTGTAGCCGCCGGTGAACTCAACAGAATTACTGAAGCCTTCGTGGGAGAAAATTCAATTCTCATGCTTGATGGCAGTCCTCACAAATGGCTACGACAATTGATGACGCCTTGTTTTCATGGACAGCGAATGCAAGTCTACGGCCAACTAATCTGTAATCTGAGCGATAGAGTCTTTAGTCAGTTACCACTTGATCAGCCCTTTTTGGCTCGTAATGTCGCACAGAATATATCCTTGGAACTCATCTTACAGATTGTACTAGGCTTGTCTGAGGGAGAAAGATTTGAGAAACTTAAGCATTTACTGCCATTGATGTTAGATTTGTTTCGCTCACCCCTGACTTCCAGTTTTTTCTTTTTCCGATTCTTGCAACAGGATTTAGGAGCTTGGAGTCCTTGGGGAAAGTTTCTGCGCGATCGGGAGACAATCTATCAATTGCTCTATGCCGAAATTGCCGAACGCCGACAACAACCTAATTCAGAACGTGTCGATATCCTCTCCTTGCTGATGTCATCTCAAGATGAAACTGGTCAATTCATGACAGATCATCAATTGCGCGATCAGTTGATGAGCCTAATAATTGCAGGATATGAAACTACGGCAACAGCAATAGCTTGGGGCTTCTACTGGATTTACCACAAGCCGCTAGTCCGTGAAAAACTGTTCAAGGAACTGGATACCCTTGGTGATTTCGCAGATCCTATGAGCATTTATCGGCTACCATATCTCACTGCTGTCTGTAATGAAACCTTGCGAATTCATCCTGTTTTGATGATTTTATTCCCTAGAGTGGTACGAGAATCAGTTGAACTTTTGGGACATCCTTTAGAGCCTGGAACAGTATTGCTTCCCAGTGTTTATCTTACTCATCAACGTGAAGATTTATATCCCCAACATAAGGAGTTTCGACCAGAGCGCTTTATAGAACGCCAATTTTCTCCCTATGAATTTCTGCCTTTTGGTGGTGGTGTCCGTCGTTGTATGGGTGAAGCTTTAGCCTTATTTCAAATGAAACTAGTATTAGCTACCATCCTGTCACGTTATCAGTTCGCACTAGTTAATCAGCAACCTGAGCAACTTCAACGCCGAGGTTTTACCCTAGCACCTGCTAGTGGAATCAAGATGGTAGTTACAGGACGACGTGCGCCTTTAGAGTCTTTAGTGAAGATCACAACTACATCCGTATCCTAGTAGCTTGTCAGAGTTGTTTTGATGAGTCTTAGAAATCACCCAGTTTGTCACAAAAACTGGGTTTTTAAAATTTTAGACTGGGTCGAGTGGAGCAAAACTAGACAAACTTACAAATGTAATGTTCGGTTTCATTTTACTTAACCCAACTTTGTATTTTAAAAGAAGTATTACGATAGCAATCCGTGCAAGAGTTACGAACAAAAAGATCCCCGACTTCTTGAAGAAGTCGGGGATCTGAGCATCTCGGTGGAGAGCAAATCAAATAGGATTGCTATATATAGTCTAGATATCTGACTGTTGCATCGGTATCTCAATAGTAAACTCAGTCCCCTTTCCTAATGTGGAATCACAGGTTAAACTACCCTTGTGTTTGTCCACAATAATCTGATAGCTAATCGACAACCCCAACCCCGTGCCACTTCCTACCGACTTGGTGGTAAAAAATGGGTCAAAGATTTTCTGCTGCACTGCTTTTGTCATACCAGAACCGTTATCGGCAATCTTAATTATCGCAGTATTATAATCTGTTAGTTCAGTAAAGATGCGAATTTGTCCTACTCTATGAGAAGCCGCTGACGCCTCTATGTCTTTTGTTGTTTGTTCTTTGTCATTTACCAATGATGGATGATCAATGAAAAATGCCTCTTGTAAAGCATCGATCGCATTACTCAAGATATTCATAAATACTTGATTGAGTTGACCAGGGTAACAAATAACTTCCGGTAATTTTCCGTATTCTTTGATGACTTCAATTTCAGCAAAATTGCTGTTTTCTTTAAATCGGTGTTGTAAAATCATCAAGCTGTTGTCTATTCCCTCATGAACATCCACAGGCTTCATCTCAGATTCATCTAGGCGAGAAAAGTTGCGTAAGCCTAAAACAATATTTCGGATACGCGAACTCCCCACTTTCATTGAATCTAGAATCTTTGGCAAGTCTTCTGATAGAAAATCTATGTCAATCTCCTCAGCTTTTTCCTCAATTAAAGGCGAAGGACGGGGATATTCCTGCTGATAAACAACTACCAAATCCAGCAAATCTTGGACATACTCACTAGCATGAGTAATATTGCCATGAATAAAGTTAATAGGGTTATTGATTTCATGGGCAATTCCTGCCACCATTTGTCCTAAAGAAGACATTTTTTCACTTTGAATCAATTGGATTTGGGTACGTTGCAATTCTTGTAGAGTTTGTTGTAAACAGTAATTTTTGTCGTTGAGTTCCTGCGTTCTTTCCTGGACTTTTTCCTCTAGGGTATGGTTGTATTCCTCCAAGCTTTCTTTAGCTTGTGCCAAATTTTTGTAGAGGATAGCATTCTCTAGGGATATTGCTGCTTGAGTAGTGAGGAGTTTGAGGACCTCTACGCGATCGCGTGTAAATGCTCCTGTCGTCAGATGATTTTCTAGGTAAATAATTCCAATCAATTTACCTTGATTTACAAGAGGTATAGACAACAAACTTTTAGGTTCTTCACTCAGAATGTAGCTATCACCTGCTAAAAAGGAAAAAGTCATTGCATCATCAATAACTAAAATTTCTCTAGAGCGTTTAACGTAGTTAATCAAAGTAATAGGAACATCATAACTTGACTCCAAAGAAATTGATGGAAACTCCGTGTGGATATGATCAAAATTTGAACTTGAAGAAACTGCTGTAACAGTTAATGCTAAGTTATCACCTTCACTCAAAATTAAAGCGCATTTAGAAGCTCCTGCATTCTCCATCACAACTTCCATCAAAGTAGAAAGTAATCGCTCAAGCTCGATTTCGCCAGAGAGTGCTTGAGATGCTTTAATGAATGCGGATAAATCCAGAGAATCAGAAATACTTGTCTTCGAGCCAATAACAGTTTGTTGATTACTCAGGGTAGATAAAGATGATATAGATATACTATTGATAGAAGTGTTTTCCTGGCTGGAATGAATACTCAGTTTTTCTTGCTGAAATATAGGAGTGAGTAATTGGGGATAGCGTTTTGCCAAATCGTCAACTTTGGCTAACGCTCCCCAGCGAACATAGCTATAGTAAGCATCTGTTAGATAGGTTTGGGCAATCTTATGTTTACCCCATTCTAAATAGAATTTGGCGGTAAGTTCTTGAGCGAGGGCTTCTTCATTAATATACTCATGTTCTTTCGCAAGGAAGATGGCGCGATCGTAGAATTCCATTGCTTCGAGATATTTACTTCCAATCCGATAGCGTTCAGCCTCTACAAGATAATATTTGTGCAAATAATTCATTGGGGCATGATTTGCCCAATGCTCCATTTTTTCTTGATTGGCTTGAACCCGATCGAGAATGCATTTTTGCTCAGATTTAGATACGTCAAAATACACAGCTAGACCTGCCAGAGAATCATAAAAATGGAAAACTGGAATAACTAGATGTCCTGTTGCTGCATCTAAATATTTTTTCGCTAGTATGGCATTTTCAACTGCCTGATGAAATTCTTGAAATAGATAACAGAGATGAAGTTTGCTGACATAGAGATATAAAAGTCCGAGTCCATCTTTAGTTTCCAATTGAATCGGCAACATTTTCTCTTCGTTATAAATTTCACCAATTAAACAAGAAGATTTCTCTGCACGCCCTAGCAAGTTCAATACACTTTGCCGATAAATAGTACCCCATTGTAATACTGTTTCTTGCTTGATTTGTCTGATGGCATTATTGTAATTTGCTATTTCTTGCTCTAGCCCTGATAGTTCTCTGCCGATAAAATACGAACAGTAAGAATAAGCATGTAGAGAATAAGCTGCAAACTCTAAATCTCCTGTTTCAATAGCAATAAAATAAGCTTCCAACAAAGGTTTTAATATTTCTTTCGCGTGTTCTTTCCAAGGTCTAACAAGTGGATAAAAAGATCCAGTTATTTTCGCACTAATTTCTTTTATTTGTAACTTAGACAAAAGATTTGTAGCTAGTTTACCAAATTGATACCCGGACTCAATATCTCCCACTAGCGCACATAGGATTACTCCATAATTAACATAGGCAAAGGCAGATGATGGTGCATTGCCATATTGTAGGGATAAGTTTATCTGTTTAACAATAATCAGTGGTAATAGTTCAGGAATAGCTTGATAGGTTAAAGCATGAATATTCGATAAAATACTCATGACTGCTAGCGTTTTAGCTCCTGTCATTTCTGGCAGGTTAATTAAATCTTCAATATCCCTACCAGCCAGATTTGAGGCTATTTCTGCCATTACTAGCTGAACATCAGATTGGCTTGGATGTTTAGGAAAATCTACTCCTAAAAGCTTTAAAAAGGCTAGTGCAGTATTAATTCCTTTGAGTGCTTGGTTCTGTGACCCAGATGCTTTAATTTTTACTTCGTAAGCTTTAACTTTATCTACAAGAGTTTTCCCTTGTACCAACACTACTTCTACTAATTGCTCGGTTTGCTCAAAGTCGCCAGCTAAATACGCGGCCTCTGCTGCTGTCTCATACAAAGCTAGGATTAGCTTATATTGAGTTTCCCAACTATCATCTGACAGCAGTTGGATGCCGGTAGTTAAATACTTAACAGCACATGGATAAGCTGTTGATGCTAAAGCTTTACGTCCAGCAATTAGATTCATCTGGGCTAGTTCATCTCGTTTAGCTTGAGGAGAGATGAATTCCACTGCGATATTAAACTGATTGACAAGCTCAAAAATCCTTTCTTCCTGTTCTGCAACTGGAATATTGTTCAATAACAGTAGTCCAATTTTTAAATGAACTGGCTTTTTTTGTTCTTCGGGAATCAAAGAATAAGCAGCTTGCTGTACTCGGTCATGGACGAATTTATATTTAGGTAGCTGTGAATTAGAATTTGAAAATTGTGTAGATTCTATTCCGTGAACAATAGATTCTTGATTAGTATTCTCTTTTGAAAAGATGTTGTAGTTCTCAGTCTGTGGTAAAACTAGTCCATCAAGTAATGCTTGCCATAGGTCTGATGCTGTATCTACTACAGATTTTTCATTGACGATCGCTAGAGTTTTTAGGTCAAATTGATTGCCAATACAAGCAGCTAGTTTGAGAACTTTTTGGGTATATATTGGCAATTTTTCTATTTGCAGTCCGATAAATTCTACGACATCATCTGTAAGAGCTAATTCTTTAATTTTTGAAATATCATACTGCCAATGACCAGTATCAAAATTTAATACAATTAGCCCATCATCGTGTAAAGATTTGAGAAATTGAACAGAAAAGAAGGGATTGCCTTTAGTTTTGGCAAATACCATCTGGGTGAGAGGAACACCAACTGCTTCAGAGCAATGAAGAGTATCTGTAATGAGATGATTTAAATCACCCTGATTTAACGGTACTAGGGTGATCGTGTTAATAGTTGCTCCTGCTTGTTCAATCTCCTGTAGTGTTAAATAAAGTGGATGCGCCTTTGAAACTTCATTATCGCGATAGGAACCAATTAACAATAAACCACCCTGAATTTCATGTATTTGTTCTGCCTCTTCTGAAAGTGAAGAGAATTTACTCTTACACATTAATAACTGAATTAATTTCAAAGAAGCCGTATCTGCCCATTGCAAGTCATCGATAAATATGACCAGGGGATGTTCTTTTGTAGTGAAGATTTGGATGAATTTTTGAAACAATAAATTGAACCGATTTTGGGCAGCACTACCAGATAGTTCTGTAACCGGAGGTTGCTTGCCAATAATCTGTTCGAGTTCAGGAATAACATCAATAATTACCTGAGTTTGTGTACCTAATTCTCGCAGTATTTTGACTTTCCATTGTTGAATTTGGGCATCAGTTTCCGAGAGGAGTTGCCCGATTAAGTCTCGAAAAGCTTGCACCAATCCTGATAAGGGAATGTCACGTTGAAACTGGTCAAATTTTCCTTTGATGAAGTAACTACGCTGCCGTACAATGGGTTTGTGGACTTCGTTGACTACAGCAGTTTTGCCAATGCCAGAGAAACCCGCGACTAATATCATTTCTGTTGCCCCGTCTGCCACGCGCCCAAAGGCGGCGAGTAGGGTTTCAACTTCACTCTGACGACCATAGAGTTTTTCGGGGATTACGAAACGGTCTGAGATGTCCCTCGCACCTAGTTCAAAGAGTGCAATATTTCCTGTTTCTTGCCACTGACTTTGACATATCTCCAAGTCATGCTTTAATCCCAAAGCACTCTGATAACGGTCTTCAGCATTTTTTGCCATCAGCTTGCTGATAATGTCAGACAAAATTAGTGGAATATCAGAGTTAATTCGGCTTGCTTTTAGCGGTTGTTTGGCAATGTGAGAGTAAACTAACTCCATCGGATCTTTAGCGGTGAAGGGTAACTGTCCGGTGAGGAGTTGAAAGAAGGTGACACCGAGAGAATAAAAATCAGTGCGGTAGTCGATACCTCGGTTCATCCTTCCTGTTTGTTCTGGAGAAATGTAAGCTAGAGTGCCTTCTAAGATGTTGGGATTGGTGAGAAATTGAATTTCTCTTGGTAGGAGTGTGGCGATACTAAAGTCGATGAGTTTTATTTCATCTGTTGTAGGGTTTATTAGAATATTGGCAGGCTTGATGTCTTTGTGAATGATGCGATCGCGATGCAGTTCTTCAAGGGTGGAAACAATTTTAATAGCAATGTGGAAAAACTCATTGAGTGAAAGCCAGTTTTCTTTATTCTTGTCTTCCAGTCGCCAGTCTTGGAGGGAAATGCCGCCAAAATCTTCCATCACTAAGATGTAGCTATTACGGTAACTTTCTAAGCTATAGGTTTTGACTATGCCAGGAAGATCAAGGTTTTTGCTAATGATATATTGATTTCGGAACTGGGCGATTTCTGCGAATGTAGGATATTCATTCCGCATCAATTTGAGAACAACCGATTTTTTGTCTTGTTCTCTAATGCCCCGATAAACTAGGGTTTTAGTGCCTGAGTAGATTTGCTCGGTAATCCGATAGCCAGGAAACGCATATAGTGTATCTAATAGTATTAACATCGTGGAATATGCTCATAATTCTTGTTTCTATGGCTTAGTATTCCCATGCGAAGACTATCTGTATCATGAAATAGGATTTTTTGTTTAATTTGTATTATGAAATATACTGTTTGCTAAGTATATTATCTTGAATTATGTAATTTTAGAAAGACTAAATCTGGTATAAAGGCGTAATGTTTCCAAGCATATTGCTACCAAATTTATCCGGTAAATATAATTTTTTATTGTTGATTTAAATCTGTGGATTCACTATCAAGTTTTGAGAAAGATTTTACACTATAGGACTAATATTTGATTTTTGAAATACACGTAGGGTGTGTTAGAGGGTGTTTGAAAAGTATTTCGCTGTGACTTTAGGCACTTTTGATCCCCCCTAACCCCCCTTTTTAAGGGGGATTTAGGGGGATCTAAAATTTTTGATACCGACAAGAGGACTTTTCAAACATCCTCTTAGAGCAGAAAGTATGACACCTTACTCGAAGCTTTTGGTGCGTTAAGGCTTATGACTAACACACCCTACATATATAGCGTTTCTCAATCTAGTGAGGTACGTTTTTAAAGCTACTGGTTTTGATATACAAGGTTCGTGTGTACTTCAGTAGCCTGGGAAACGCTATACTTAAATTTTTTCAGAAATCAAATATGATTTCTATATAGATTATATGTATGTGAATTCGATGGTTTATATAATGTGTGGTTATTAGTTGAGTCAAAAGACCACTAAGAGATTTGATTATGTAAAACTGTTCCTCTCGCCCATCGTAGAGGAACAGACTTTAACTTTAGTTCAAAGTAGGGAGAAATTGCTCGAACTTACGTTACAGCGCTTCCCGCTATTATGCAATAGAGTTTTTCTCCTTGCCCCTCTCTTAGTATAGCTTTCAGCTATGAGGTACATCCTCATAGCTGCCTGAAGTGCTGTATGCGTAACTTGCTTTACCGTCAGATTACGGTTAATTTAAAATTCAAAATTCAAAAATTATAGAGTGAAGATAATCGCTAGTTATTTTTCCTATTTTTGAATTTTGTGATCAACGATGATTTGTCAACATAAGTGTTTTTGAACTAACTATTTTTACCCTCTTTTAACCGGACACCCGTTATTCGAGACGGTGTATTTTTGGCTGCGATAATAACGATCGCAAACGCTACTTGATTTTTTGTTTAATAAAAGTCACAACCTGAGTTAGCTGTTTCTTCAAACCATCAATTTCTGCTTGCATTTTGACAATTTTCTCGTTCAACGCATTAATTTCTGCGTTGGAGACTCCTCCGGTACTAGGATCTGCGTTGCTTGCCGCCGTAGGCATCGCAGTATTTACAGCACTAGGAGTTGCGTTGCTTGCCGCCGTAGGCATCGCAGTATTTGCGACGCTAGGGGCTGCGTTGCTTGCCGCCGTAGGCATCGTAGCAGTTGCAACACCAGAGGCTGTAACTGTACTATTTTTAACCGTAACAGCTGCTCCTACTGCTACCAGTTCTGGGCGCGGCTGTTTCGCCTTGGTCATAGCTAACTTAATTGCGCTAATTAGTTGCTTCTGATCAAAAGGCTTGCCCAGAAATTCAAAGTATTCAAAGGGTTCTGTAATTTTCTCAGTCACCTCTTCCTTGCGACCAGACATGATCACCAAAGGAATTTTCCTTAACTCCGGATCGGCTTGAACTTTCTGGAAAACCTCCCAGCCACTCATTTTAGGCAACAGGAAATCCAGCATAATCAGGCTGAGTTTTTCCTGAAGGATGAAATTTAGTCCTTCC
>JBGTMK010000725.1:0-8889 GCA_041743605.1 Nostoc sp. | reverse complement strand
TTCGTCTGGTGGTAATCGGGGGGGATACGATGGGGGCGGTGGACGTAACCGCTACTAAGCGGAAGAAAGCTGAAAGAAAGAGAGAGCGAATTTTCTCTTCAGACAAAGAGTCTGCCTTTTTTGCACTTTAGTTAACTGGGCGGCTTACCACTATCAGCCATTAAGTAAGTCAATTTAGCAGGAGAGATAATGACCCAAATAATAGTGGGTGACAATGAACACATTGAGTCAGCCTTACGTCGATTTAAGCGAGAAGTTTCCAAGGCTGGGATTTTTCCAGATATGAGGAAGCATCGTCACTTTGAAACACCTATAGAAAAACGCAAGCGTAAAGAAATTGCCAAGCACAGGCAGGGTAAAAGACATTTCCGCACTTAATGAATGACATAGATATTAATCAATGCCCTCATAAAATCTCTGAGGGCTTTTTTTGTGGCAACTCTCACCGCTTGGGGTTAGCGGTGAGAGTTGCCATAAGCTTGATCATTTGTAGAGAATCAGAAGCAATGGCATTTTGTGGGTCAAACTTGAGTGCTTGTTGCCAAGATGCGATCGCTTCTCTCCATTCTCCTTGCAATGCCGATAATTTCCCAGCCAAGGCATGGAAGTCTGCATTGCTGTAATACAAAGCTAGAGCTTGATTGTTGTGCGTTGCTGCTTCTGGATAACGCCCTTTTGACAATAAATGCAGTGCTTGTCTGTGATACCAGATGGCTTGGTCGTGCAGACGGAACAAGTCAGACAAGTCTACTTTGCAGCGTCTGCAAGTTGGGGAGGAAGAAGCAGTGCTGAGTAAGGGAGATGAAGAAGATGAGGCAGATATGGTAGCAGTTTCTTCCTTGTAATCATTATTGTGCTGCTCAATCCCGACTCTGCTCCCCTTTATTGGACGATAAACTGCACCACAGACAGGACATTTCATAATTACCACTCTCTATTCCCTATTCATCATTCGTACTGGCGTAGTAAAGAAAATCTGAGAGTTCTTCTTCTAATTGAGGTAGTTCTGGACTATTGTTAGCGATCGCACTTTCAATCTGTTCTAATAAGTCTTGTAATTCAAGAGCTTGTTCAGAGTCTACCGTAAGAAGTGCTTGCCCCGCGCGGTCTAAAAGTGCTGCCAATTCTGGAGCGATTTCTACAGACTCGATTGAATCTTCTGCGGAGATTTCAATTGTTTCATCACTGTCAAACAATGCATCTAAATCTGCCCTTGCTTGCTTCAATTCATGGCTAGAAAGTTTCTGGATACCTGCATTATTTACTACTAGCGTTCCTTGTTGTCCTTTGCCTTTCTCAGTAGTGGTGACAGTGAGAATGCCATTCAGGTCAAAGTCAAAGTGAACCTCGACTTCAATACCTCCTGCTGGTTTGGGTGGTAAGTTCTCCACTCTAAAGGAACCTAGAGGAACATTTTCTTCAGCAACCGTATTTTCTCCCTGAAAAACTTCAATTTCTACCACTTCTTGTTCATCAAACACGGTGGAATAAACATGGGAGCGAGAAACGGGAACAACGCTGTTGCGGGGAATAATCACACTAAAGTAACCTGGCATAATACCCATTGGTGTAGGCACAGCCGCAGCAATGCCCAGAGAATGAGGAATCACATCTACAAGAATGGCATCCACTGATTCACCTACCAGCACCCCAGCTTGTAAAGCTGCTCCTAATGCTACACAAAGGTCTGGTTGAATGCCATCGGTGGGGTTTTGTCCCAGATGCTCTTGGATCATTTGTTGTACTAAAGGAATGCGTGTAGAACCACCAACTAAAATAATCCGGTCAATCTCATTGGGTTCCAGGCTGGCATCTGTTAGGGCGCGGTCAATTGCCTCTAGGGTTTCTGCCAAGAGTGGGCGAATCAATTTTTCAAAATCTGCTCGTGCTACTTCTGTCTCCAGATGTAGTGCAGTCTTGCCTTTACTACCTAAAAAGGCTTCCCGGACTGTAGCAAAAGCATGGGGACTCAGGTCAATTTTTAACTGCTCTGCTGCTCTCAGGAGACGCGCCTGGGTAGCTGCATCATCTGGGACATCGACACCATGCTGTTTGCGGAATAAATCTACTAGATGGAGTTGTAAAAGTCTGTCGAAATCGTCTCCACCCAAGCGATTATTACCATGACTAGCTAGTACTTCTGTTACTTCGCCTGTAATTTCAACTACCGACACGTCAAAAGTACCACCTCCCAAGTCATAAACTACAACTCGTTCTGTCTCTTCGGAGCGCAAATCATAAGCTAAAGCCGCCGCCGTTGGTTCATTGATAATTTGCAGTACCTCCAAACCAGCAATCTCACCAGCAGTTTTAGTTGCCTGCCGTTGAGCGTCCGTAAAGTAGGCTGGAACCGTAATCACTGCTTGGGTAATTGTTTCTCCTAAAGCATTTTCAGCCCGTTGTTTCAGAGCGCGGAGAATAATAGCGGAAACTTCATGAGGTAAGTATTCTTTATCTCCGAAAGTAGTTTTGTGGTCAGTTCCCATCCAGCGCTTAATTGACTTCACAGTGCGTTCAGGAGCCGCAGCATACTGACGGAGGGCTTCGCGTCCCACTAGCAGTTTACCTGTATCGCTAAATCCCACACAGGAAGGTAAAATCAGGTCGCCATCTTCTCCTGGCAATACCCGTACCTGTCCGTTTTCGACAATCGCCACTTCGGAATTTGTTGTGCCTAAATCAATACCAACTGCTTTCATAAAATTCAAAGTTAGTTTAAAAGTTATTTGCCCGTAGTCTTAGCTGTATCACCCACATGCGACAAGTCTAATTGCACACATTGCGGTGGAAGTTGAGCGATTGTAATATGATATTCTATTTTTTTTGAAGCATGGCAGCTTCACCATTAGATATAAGAGTACAAGATATTGACTGCTACGGTATAGTCGCAAACAAATAGGACTTTAAGAAAATTTAGCCGAAGAATTAGCGTCGCTAATCAGTTTGTCTAATCATTACTCTTAGATCCAAAGTAAAAACCGAGATCTGTACCAATTGGACCTGTTTGTGCGGTTATTATAAATGTGACTAGATCCTTAACTAAAGCACTTTTCTTCTCTATTACCTCTGCTTTTTTTTCGTCTACGAAGCTTGTACATAAAATCAAAATAACAACTAAAAAGAAGCTAGAAATTAAAGTTGCAGCAAGCATTTTAATCAAGAATGTTGCCAGTTTTGATCGCGTTTCTTCCTGCTTTTCCTCCAGTTTGATCTCTTTCTGAAATGGAATTAAATTCGCTATATCGACATCTTCGGTTTTAAGGTATCTATTGAATAATTCATGTTCATTAAAATCATTAGTTTCTATTCTTGCAGGTAATATAGGTTCTTCTTGAGGATTTGTTATCATTGACTTCTAGCCAAGTTTATTACTTTAATATGATTTCGCCAATGGTTTTATCTTTTCGTTGGATTAATAATCTACCTCCTTGATTAACTGTAATGTCATGAATGTATGCAGCCGTAGTTACAGCTTTCTTTAATGCAATATCAACACTGGTTCCCTGCTGCTTTGAAAGCCATTCTAAAAGTTTTATTAATTCAGAGTCCAACGTGATCTTTTCCTCCGTTTCAGGTTCCCATTCGGCAGATCCAATGCCAAATGGTAATGAAACACTTACCTTTTTCAATTTTGCACCGCGTTTTGAAACGGCATAGACATTTTGCTGAGAAATATCTCCTTGACTGATATTTGGATTATCTTCAGAGTTTACCATTTTCATGACTCCCAAATAATATTCTATATGTCTAAGTAACTTCAGATTTATTCCCGTCTAACTATTTATTATACGGAAAGTTTCTACATAATCTTTTTCTTTTATATCGAGAACTAAAACAAGATTTAGATTTAAATGTTGATGCAGTACGTGCGAATAAATATAAATATTTACCAACAATTATTACAAAAGATGAAGTTTTTGCAAATATTAAACAAATGTCGGGTATAAATCAAGATTTAATTAAATACGTAACGGCTTATCGGCAGGGTACAGGAATTACTCGGATATAAAGACGACGATGATTTATACCCATATACTTAAGCGTGGTAGAAAAGCTGTCCGCAGTCCCCTAGATTAGAGATAATATTTCCAATAGCAGTAATTCTCTATTATCTATGACTCAAGCCATACCCAAGCTAGTAACCTTTGAGGAATTCGTCGATCGCCTACCCGAAAATTCAGGTGTACGCTACGAACTACATAACGGGGAAATCGTTGAGATGGCACAACCAGTAGGAGACCATGAGGAAGTAAAGGGTTTTTTGACGATAAAACTTAGTGCTTCCATAGACCGATTAGACCTCCCCTACATTGTCCCCAACCAAGTTATAGTTAGACCTCTGGAAAAAGATTCTGGTTACTTTCCAGATGTGTTGGTGCTAAATAGGACAAATCTGGTAAATGAACCATTGTGGAAAAAACAATCTATCCTAAGTTTGGGCGCATCAATACCTTTGGTAATTGAGGTTGTATCAACCAATTGGCGGGACGATTACCACTTGAAATATGCTGACTATGAAGAGATGGGTATCCCAGAATACTGGATTGTTGATTATGCCGCCTTGGGTGGACGCAATTTTATTGGCAATCCCAAACAACCGACAATCTCTGTCTGTAACTTGATTGATGGAGAATATCAGATCAGTAAATTTCGAGATAGCGATCGCATTATCTCCCAAACCTTTCCCGAATTGAATCTCACCTCAAACCAGATTTTTCAAGCTGGTTTGGTGTAGTGTTTAAATTCTTAATTTTCTACTGTCTTACTTCTCTAAGTCTCTAGCCACTTGTGCCGCTACAATAACTTGTGCTTCCCTCAGAATGCGATCGCCCCATAAATAACCTCGTACTACTTCCTGAATTACGGTATTGTCTGTAATATCTGTTCTAGACTCACGTCCCACAGCATACATTGTCTGGGAATCAAAAGGTTTTCCCATAGATGTAATCGGAACAACACGCCGTTGTCGTAGTAACTCTAAAAGCGATCGCCTAATTAACTCCACACCCTGTTGATTGCTGGTTAAAATTTCACTTAAATCTGATGATGTTAGTGATTTTTCAGACACTATTGACTGAGATTCCTTGCCCGTGAACCTCTGTCCTAGTTTTTCCCAGAAGCTTTTCTGTGTTGCTGGTTTTGGTGTTGAGGTAGCAGATAATGCTTCTATTTCCTCTTGCCAGTAAGTACAAGCCTGATCTAAAGCATCCAGGATACCCAGCAAATCTTTTAACAGTTTCTCCTGCTGCTGCTCAAATTGTCCCCATGCCTGTTTTTGACTTTCTTCCAGACGTATTTGCAACTGTTCTTTATCTGTGCGAGTTACTTCCAATGCTTGCACAAGAGCATCTTGAGTAGAACGCAATAATTTACCCTGTTGCTTAACTTCATGGCGCAGGGCAGTCCATTCTGCCACCATTTGATAAGGGTCAAAGGAATTAGCAGATTCTGGTGGTTCACCCAGATATTCAGGGATTGGTTGTTCTGAGTGTAAATAATCTAGAAATTTGGCAAATAAAGCTTCAAAGTCATTAGTCATTTGTCATTTGTCAATAGTTAGCGGACATTAGAAAAATCAGTAACTAACAATTACGAATTACGTAAAGCTTGCGGCATAGCTTTGCTTAGAGCGTAGCCCATTACGAATTATTTAAAATGTGGCACGAATTAAATCATCCAGGCTAACTTCTAGTTGAGCAAGCGCTTTTTCTCGCACCTGTTTTAATATCTCTGGGTTCAGTTCTGCTTCTAATGGACGAAATTTGAAGAAATCCTCATGCTGAGTTGTTTCTCCTTTGCGAATTGCCTCGTAAGCTCCTCGAATTTTCTTAAACTCTTCTGGATAAGTATGAGCGGGAAATTCCCGCAGTTTGGCATGATAGGCCGTTTTAATTTCGGCGGCAGTAGCTCCTGGAGAAATGCCTAAGCGTTCGTAGTGGTCAGTCATCAAATAATTCCAAATTAAAAATTTACTATTTATTGTTCGTCACTATTAAGTACAACTTACTAAAAACTAACTTTTAAAACAATTCCTGAAAACCACCTTTTCTTCTACCCTTTCGTTTCTTACGTGTAGGCGGTAAGTTTCCAAAGATAAAGTCTAAGTCTGGCTCTTCTTCTTCTTCTGACTCATCATCTTCATCGAAGTTAGGCATACTGTTTAACATCTTTTGCTTGAGTTCTGGAAGCATCCGTTCAAACTCAGCTTTGGACATTTTGTTGCCAAGTAATTTTTGAAGCATCCCTGATAAGAAGTCATCAATATTTGACATATCCAGGTTGTCAAATTCCTCTGGGTCTGGCATTATGCTAGTCGTTTCTTGAGCAGAGAGAAAAGCCTGTTCTTCCCGAAATGCTTGTAATGCTTTGGCATCTTGTAAGCGACGGGCTAATTCAAATCCCTGTTGCTTTAATTGTTCATAGTTTGGGTGATCAACCTGGTAGGTAGTGGCTCTAGCTAATAGTAATAAAGGATTTTGAGGTTCCCGACGCAGTGCTGATTCCAGCACAGGTACAAGGGTTGTAATTTCACCAAAACGGCGCACCTGGAGTTGAATATTTGCCAGAGCATTTCCTGGCTGGGGCATGGTGTCGAGGTAAGTACGTAGAGGAGGTTCTAGTTTTTGGGGATTATTTTCTTTGACGGCTAAAACAACTAAATGAGCAACTCTGGCTTCTGGGTGTTCTGTTGATAAGTTGAATAATTTTTGTAGATACTGACTTGTTAAAGCGGCGATGCCTTTTTCACGTTTGGCGAAGAGGTGGATAGAAAGAGCGATCGCCTGCAATACACGAATTTGTTCTTGACCAGATAATTTTTTCAGGAGAGTGTCCCATGCTTCAACTGCTACTTTTTGGTGTAATGAAACTCGACCGCCGGAATTAGGCGGACTCTGCACTGAATTCACGAATCCCTGACAAGCACGGATAGCAGGATCTTTTTTATCTTCTGTCTGCACCAGACGGCTAAATAAGGGATAACTTAACGTAGATAGAGCATCTACCCAAGGCAATATTTCCACTTCAGTTTCAATACTCAGGTCGCCAAAGTGCTTGCCAAATTTCCGCCGAGCTTCATTACGTGCAAGTTTATCTCCTACTTCCTCCCAACATTGCAGCAAAATACCGTAAACTTCGTCATACCGACATCCACCTTCTAATGCTTGGGTAAGCAGTGCGATCGCTTCAGTATAATTTTCCTCCATTGCCGCAACTAGTCCTTTACGCCCCAGTAACTCTGGTGATGTGGAACAGATGCGTTCTGCTTGTTGCAAAGCTCCTAAAGCGGCGCGTTCCCGACCTGTTGCCATGTAAGCATCTGCCATCCAGCAGTGGAGATGTGCTAGGGTCGGTTTCAATCGTTGTGAAGGCCATTCTTGAGGTTTTTGTTTTGCTTCCTGCTCTAACCACTTCAAAAAACGGGTCAACAGACGTGGGCGTTCTTGATCGGAATCATTAGCATCCAAAACTTCTAAGAGATTGACTGCCAACTGGGGGTTAAAGGGTTGCTCTGTCAACAAAAGCTGCCAAAATAGTTCAGCACAGTTTAATTGTCCTTGATTCAGTGCTTGTTGTCCGGCTAGGGTCAACAGGAGTGGACGGAGACTTTCTATTTCTACAAAGCGTGTGGAACGCCGCTCTATCTTCAACAGCAGATGTGCGGCCTCATGGTGATCGCCTTGGTCAATCAGTTGCAGCATTCGCAACGCCGTTAATGCCTCTTGGGTAATTTTATCTACTGTTTTATGCGGATTCCTAGATTGTAGAAGTTGTTGTCCCGTTTTTCCTTGCTGGAAAGTCGCCAATCGCTCTAAAATTGGATGCTCCAAATACTTTGGTTCGCCATAGTTCATCAAGTCGGATGACCTTCCAGATGATTTCAACCCCAAAATATTAGCGGCAGCATCCCAATGACCGCTGACTTGTTGAGTGTAAACAATCCAAGCTATTGGCGAGTCTCCATCGGTGATGGCTTGCTTAATTTTCTGAAAAGATGTCAAAGCTGCTTCTGGTTGACCATTTTTTAGCGCCAGAACACCTCGTACCCAGTGGAGTTGGGCAGCACTAAAGCGTTTGGATTGTTCGTTAATTAACTGCTCAAGTGTGGCGGTATCTCCTTTGAGTAACAAGAGTTTTAGGTAACAGATGCTGTAGTCTTTGGATAGAGTACCTGCCTCAAAAGCATTTCTGAGCAAATTCAGCGCCGCATCTAATTGCTTCAACTCCAGCAAACATCTAGCTTGCCAATAATGAACTTCTCCAACCAAACCAAATTCTAGGGCGCGGACAAAAGATTTTTCTGCCTGTTTAAAATCTTGTTTTTGGAATTCTTGCTGACCCCGTAGCAACCAAATCTCTGATTCTTTGGGAGTGAATTCAATATCAGGGTGCAAGCGCTGATTTTTTTTGATTTCTTCCAATGCCTGCCGATATTTTTTCTGCTTCAGTAATTCTTGCAGTTGCATCTGGAAAGAGTTTTCAGCAACTTTTGTCCCTGTGCTAGAGACGTGTTGTTGTGAGCGCTGTTTGGATTGATGTTTCGCCACTGGGCTTTCTTCCTAATTGTTTTTTTATTTTCACCCTCATAGTTAAGGGCGGCTCCAACTAATCTCTTAATTTCAATATTAGTGGGCCGGGGAGCAGAAATTTCAAGCCGTTGTAACGTTTTCCTCTGAATGCTGTTCTCCTCGCTAAAGCCGCCAATTGTCAGCCAATTGTCACCATCTGAAGATGGTACTGCCACACATCTATGAACTTGCACCAGCTTCAGATACAGCAGCCCCTACATCTGGTTTTACCTCCTTCGCCTTCTTTTCAAAAACCTGAATTCCTGCGTCAATCACTTCAAAGCCGTTCTCTGTTCGCACACCAAGCTTGCCCGATACAGCC
>JBGTMK010000724.1:0-11451 GCA_041743605.1 Nostoc sp. | reverse complement strand
TTATGATGTCTGGTCGATCACTGCTGAGAAGCCTGTAATGGCGCAAAATCGTTGCTTGTGATTTGGACTGTCCCATTTAGGGATGAAAACGGGACAGTTCAAGCCGCTAGGTAGCCAATTAGAGCGATCGCTGAAAGCTTTATTTCATGAGCCTTCTAGCCTTAACGACCACTTTTTGTCCGTTGCTATAACTAAGCCACATAGAAAGGATTTCACCGTTCGACTCAAAACAGGGCTCATGTGGTGGGTGAGTTGCATCAACAGCAGTTAACCAATGAAAGCGTTGCTGCAAAAGCCTTTGAAGTTCGTCGTGATACCAAATTACACGAATGGGTCTCCGACCCGATAGAGACCCAGAATGGTCGTGCTTTGAAATCGGCAATATTAGGAAGAGCGGCAGGAAAACGATCAAACATACTTCCTCCCAACTCACTGGTTGTTCAATTGCATTTTACCTTTGAAAATTTCGCATCAAGTTTGCACGAAACCCGCAACCGGTTGCAAGCTTGATCAAAAGCTTTAACTAGGGGAACAGGCATCATCAAAGAAAGACTTTCAGCTTTTCAGCGAGAACTGAGACATGAGGTGGTTGATTCATGGTGATGTGATTACCAGGAACTTGGTGAATTTCTATCCCTTCAAACGCCAAATCTATCCAAGCTCGTTCTGGGTGATGAGGAAGAGTATCATCCCGTTCGCGAGCGCGGAAGAAAACAATTCGACCTGGATAAACTTTAGGGATATAGCTAAGCATGGAGCGAACGTTAACTTTAAAGATATGGAGCAAATGGCGAAACTGCTTTAGGTCAGACTCCGAAAACCGTTGATGAGCGTTTCTTATTGTTAAAAACTTCCTTATCTGTTCGTCTGGTTCGAGTTGATGAATGTCATCCAAGGAAACTGAGCCATCTCCCAGCATCTTGATAAAATAAGCAAGGATTTGGGCATCTGTCTCTACTTTATGCCCGTCTGGTAATTGACCAGGTCCGGGTGTATCGAGCATAGCTAGTAATGCTACAACTTCCTCTTGCTGGTGTAGTTGTTGAGCAATCTCGAACCCAACCATCCCTCCAAAAGAAGCACCACCTATGTAATAAGGACCTGTTGGCTGAATCAAACGCATTGCTTCAATATATTGAGTTGCCATTGCTTCAATCTCAGTCAATGGTTCGGCTTTTCCATCTATCCCTTGGGCTTGCAATCCATAAACAGGTTGCTCAGTTCCTAAATCTTGAGCCAAATAGCGATAGAAATAAACGTGACCACCTACTGGATGTATCAAAAATAGAGGGGGCTTTAGGCTATTTCCCTTTTGAATTTCAACCAGACAGGAAAGAATATCTGGCTTTTGAGATGGACTAACTTTAAGAGTTCCAGAAGTGGGAGGAGTTGCTTCAATTAACTCAGCTAGTTCAGCAATAGTCGGTTGACTTAATAAACTATTGGGCGATAGTTCAATTAGCAAAGCATCTCGTAACTTGGAAATTAGCTGAAGTGCTAGTAAAGAGTCTCCTCCCAACTCAAAAAAGTTGTCGTATATTCCCACTTGTCGGAGTTTGAAAAATTGTTGCCATATTTCAGCAATTTTTTGTTCAGTCTGATTGCGAGGAGGTACATAACTTTTGGGAACTTGGGGACTGAAGTATTCTTCGGTCGTCGATGGTGTTATTTGAGACTTGGGCAAAGCCAATACCTTCTCAACAGGCTTGGCGGTTAATCCTGAAAGCTTGGATGGTGGAGCGATCCAGTAACGTTGCCGTTCAAAGGGATAGGTAGGTAAGGGAACGCGGTGAGGTTGCTGGGGGCGATAAAATTCCGACCAATTTATTTCTACACCTGCCAGCCAAAGCCGACCCAAAGTAGCGAGCAAAACTTTTACATCTGATTGGTGTTCTTGAGGATGGCGCGTTGAAGTTAGGACAATCTGTTCTGTAGACTTGTGTGAATGCTGTTTGGCTAATGTGCTTAACGATCGCCCTGGTCCTATTTCTAGCAGAATTTGTTCGGGTTTTTGGAAAAGTTGTTGCAACCCTTCAGCAAAGCGTACCGTACTGCGTAAATGTTTTGCCCAGTAATCGGGGTCAGTGGCTTGTTCAGCTGTAATCCAAGTGCCGGTGACATTGGAAATGTAGGGAAATTGTGGCGGCTGAAGGTTAACCTTTTTCATCCCTTGCGTAAAGGGCTTTAAGATAGGTTCCATCATCTGGGAGTGAAACGCATGGGATGTCTGCAAGCGACGATACCCGATACTTTTGAAAGTCAACTGGCTTTGTAAGGTATCTATAGCTTCGATCGATCCCGAAACCACGCAATTAGACAGCCCGTTAATTAAAGCCACTTCTAGAGGCGCTTCCAAGAGGAGTTGCAAGTCTAGTTCTGGAAGTGGAACGGCAAGCATTGCGCCTGGGGGCATTTGCTGCATCAATTTTCCCCGCATCGCTACGAGAGCTAATGCGTCTTCGAGGGAGAAAACACCAGCCAGACAGGCGGCTACATATTCACCAATGCTATGCCCGATCGCACAAGTAGGATACACTCCCCACTCCATCCATAGGGTTGCTAGGGCGTACTCAATGACAAATAGAGCGGGCTGTGCAATTGCCGTTTGTTTCAGTTGCTCGGTTGCGGCTTCGATATCCGCTTCCCTGGGGTAGAGGACATCGCGCAAGTCCAACTGTAAGTGAGGTTTGAGCAATTCGCAACACAGATTGACTTGTTGGCGAAATGTGGATTCAACCTCATAAAGTTCCCTCGTCATATGCACATACTGGGAACCCTGTCCGGAAAACATGAAGGCGACAGGACGAGTTTTGGATTCGTAAACGTTGGTAAACACTCGTTGGCTGTCGAGAGTAGTTAGAGATGCGATCGCATCTTGAATATCTTGACAAACAACAACCCGCCGATGATTAAACGCCTTACGCCCCTTACTGAGGGTATAAGCGACATCAGCCAAGTTAAGTTCAAGATGTTGCTTTAAGTATTCCGCTAAATTGGCAGTGGCTTTATCGAGTGCCGTACTGGTTTTTGCAGATAAGACCAACAACTGGCACTTTCTCCCCGGTGCATCTGCTTTCTCCCGGGTCTGTACTGGCGATTCTTCCAAAATTACATGGACATTGGTACCGCCAATACCAAAAGAACTAACTCCAGCACGACGGGGAATGTCATTTGTTTCCCATGCCATTAGCTTGGTATTAACATAGAAAGGACTGTTAGCGAAATCAATCTGAGGATTGGGTTGCTCAAAGTGCAAGCTGGGAGGTAGCAATTTGTGTTTCAGCGCTAGGGCAGCTTTAATCAAGCCTGTTACGCCGGCAGCAGTATCCAAATGTCCGACATTGGTTTTCACCGAACCAATCGCGCAAAAACCCTTTTTCTGAGTCTGGCTGCGGAAAGCCGTTGTCAGCGCCGCAATTTCAATGGGATCGCCGAGTGGGGTGCCAGTGCCGTGCGACTCGATATAACTGATAGCTTCGGGTTCAACTCCTGCTGTCGCAAGTGCGGCGGCGATAACCTCTGCTTGCCCTTCCACGCTGGGGGCAGTATAGCCAACTTTTAAGGAACCATCGTTATTGATAGCAGAGCCTTTGATAACGGCATAAATGTGATCGCCTGAGGCAATGGCATTGTTTAATCGTTTCAAAACCACAACGCCCGCACCATTCCCGCGAACAGTTCCCTGCGCCTTCGCATCAAAAGCGCGGCAATGACCGTCGGGAGACAAAATCATTCCTTGTTGATACAGATAGCCAGCCTCTTGCGGGAGTTTGAGAGAAACGCCGCCAGCTAAAGCCATGTCGCATTCGCCGTTGAGCAAACTAGAGCAGGCTACATGCACTGCAACTAATGAAGTTGAACAGGCCGTTTGTACGTTGATAGCAGGACCTTTGAGGTTGAGTTTGTAAGCTACCCGCGTGGACAGAAAATCTTTCTCATTACTAATCGTTATTTGGTAAGAGGAGGCTGGGTCAGCCCACTCGATATGGGGGGCTAGATTCTTAAGCAGATAATTATTCATCCCTGCTCCGGCATAGACTCCAATTTTCCCCGAGTATGTAGCCGTGTCATATCCCGCATCTTCAATAGCTTCCCACGCGCACTCTAACAACAGGCGGTGTTGGGGGTCTGTCACTTCGGCTTCTCTGGGACTAAATCCAAAGAAGGAAGCGTCAAACATCTCTGAATCTGGCACAAAGCCGCTTGCTTTGACGTAATTAGGCTGCCCCAGCATAGCCTGGTTCACTCCCAAAGAGAGCAGTTCATCGTTAGAGAAGAAGGAAATCGACTCGACACCATTTTGCAGATTTTGCCAAAATTCATCGATGTTTTTAGCGCCAGGAAAACGACCCGCCAGGCCGATAATCGCTATAGTTGTCTCATCTGTTCTTTTACGGAGCAGATTTATCTGGGTGCGTGAAGGGCTGGAGGCTAAATCAATTTTTTGACCTGACTCCTGGCTGAATAATTTAGCTAAAGATTGGATGGTTGGATATTGGAACAGGTCAACGATGGACAGCTTTTGTTCCAATATTTTTGATAATTTGTTGTGAACCTGAACTAGCAGTAAAGAATGACCGCCCAGATCGAAGAAATTATCGTGAATGCCTACTGTATCTAATTGAAGTATCTCTTGCCAAACCATGGCAAGAATTTTTTCGAGTTCGGTTTTGGGCTTGCTATCGGCGGCGAGCGGGTCTTTGGGCAGCGGTTGGGGAACGGGTAGGGCACGATGATCGACTTTGCCGTTCGGCGTGAGTGGAAAAGCTTTCATTAACACGAAAGCGGATGGCACCATGTAGTTGGGCAGCTTCTTCTGAAGGTAATCCCGGAAGTTTTGATTCGCTGTCCGCTGCAAAGATTGCCACAATCCTTGGCTTTCCAGAAGATAATCTATCCCTTGATCGATTAGAGCTTGTTCTGTAGGGTCAAGATGTAAGGCAATCCCAGCTTGTTGCTCTTGGCACCACTTCACCGTTCCTTGTAGATAAATGGCTTCCGAAGCTCCAGGTAAAAGCAGGCGCAGACAAATAGGCTTGCCTGGGCTAAATGCGGGAGGGACTCCCCCTAGCTTAACGCCGGTCTGGGAGATATCCTGAGTCCGAAGTAGGAATTTATCGTTGTCAATTTCTACCACGCACTCGCTCTCGTAAAGAAGGCGTTCGGGGATAAGCTTGGAGATAATATACCCTACCAAACGCTTGTCGCCCGGTCGGTCTTCTTGTGCTATTACTAAGCATTGCTCAACATCGGGATGTTCCTCTAAAACAACCTGGATTTCGTCTAGTTCAATGCGGAACCCGCGAATCTTTAATTGGCGATCGGTACGACCAAGATACTCAATGTTCCCGTCTGCAAGGTAGCGGGCTAAGTCTCCGGTTTTGTAGATCCGCTCTCCCTGTTTGCTGTTAAAAGGATTGCTAATAAACCTTTCGGAAGTTAAATCGGGTCTATTCGCATAACCCCGTGCTAAACCCACACCGCCTATATATAACTCTCCAGACACGCCAATAGGTACAGGTTGCAAGTGGGCATCCAGCACGTAAACTTGGGTGTTAGCAATTGGACGACCAATAGTTATGGGTTGGCTGCCATTAGTTAATTCAGCAGCGGTGGCACAAACCGTTGTTTCTGTTGGCCCGTAGGCGTTAAAGAAGCGACGACCTGATCCCCAGCTAGTCACTAGATCGATAGAGCAAGCTTCCCCGGCCACAAGAATTGTCCGTAGCGAAGGCAAATCTTCTAAAGGTAATAATTTCAGGACTGCTGGAGGAAGGAGAATAATTGTGATACCGGCATCCTGCAATAGTTGAATCAGCCCCTCTCCTGGAAGTAAAGATTCTTTTTTTGCCAAAACTAATGTCGCCCCTGCTACCAGCGTCTTTACAATCGCCCATATGGAGCCATCGAAGCCAAAGGAAAAGAATTGCAGCACCCGACTATCTGGCTGTATGTCAAGTTCTATCTGCAAGGCTTTAGCAGCTTGGTTACACAACCCTTGGTGTTGGATTAACACGCCTTTTGGTTGCCCTGTCGAGCCGGAAGTATAGATAACGTAAGCTAGATTGTGAGGATGTACGCTAATAGTTAGATTTCGCTGGCTTGGTCGGGAAATTTCTTCCCAATCTGTATCCAAGCAAACTGTAAGCCCCTGATAATTGGAACATTGGTCAACTAATTTTTTCTGAGTTACTAGCACTGATACTTGCGAGTCTGACACTATATAAGCCAGACGTTCTTGGGGATAATCTGGGTCTAATGGTACATAAGCCCCACCAGCTTTGAAAATTCCCAGAATCCCTACGATCATCTCAATAGAAGGCTCGACGCATATGCCCACCAATACTTCCGGACCTACTCCTAAAGTTTGCAGGTACTGTGCTAATTGATTAGCACGACAATTTAACTCCCTGTAGGTAAGCTGCTGTTCTTCAAATACAACTGCTACACCATCAGGAGTTCGCTCTACTTGGGCTTCAAATATCTGATGGATACACTTGTCTTGGGGATAGTCTATCTGGGTGTTATTCCACTCCACCAGTAGCTGATGCCGTTCCGACTCAGTAAGTAGTGGCAATTTAGAAACGGGATATTCTGGGTTAGCGACAATTCCTGCTAGTAAAGTTTGTAAATGCCCTATCATTCGGTGAACAGTTGCTGCTTCAAACAGATCGCTACTGTATTCCCACTCCCCGGATATTCCTGTCTCAGTCTCCTTGAGTGACAGGGTTAAATCGAATTTAGCTGTGTTATTTTTGGGTTTTAGAGCAGTTAAAGTGAGATTTGGGAATTCCAGCTTCTCTGCCGGGGTGTTTTGTAGGACAAACATTACCTGGAAGATAGGAGTGTAGCTAGCAGATCGTTCAGGCTGCAATACCTCTACTAACCGTTCAAACGGAAAATCCTGATGAGCGTGAGCATCCAGGGTAATCTGCCGTACCTGAGCAAGCAAATCCGCGAAAGTGGGATTTTCTTGCCCCTGAATTCGCAGTGCTAGGGTGTTTACAAAGAAGCCAATCAGCGGCTCTATTTCGCTGCGGTGGCGGTTAGCAATGGGAGAGCCAATAACAATATCTGACTGCCCACTGTAGCGGTTTAATAAAGTGAAAAAAGCCGCCAGGAGTGTCATAAATAGAGTCACCCCTGATTTTTGGCTAAAAGTCTTTAGCTTTTGCGTTAGCTGGGCACTCAAGTTAAAGGACTCCGTAGCCCCTCGAAAAGTCTGTATGCTAGGGCGCGATCGATCTATTGGTAATTCTAATAAGGGCGGTGCCCCTGCTAGCTGTTGTTTCCAGTAAATCAGTTGAGTTTCTAGCAATTCTCCAGTGAACCACTGTCGCTGCCAGCAGGCAAAGTCAGCGTACTGGATGGGGAGTTCTGGTAAAGGCGAAGCTTCGCCTTGAAAGAATGCCTGATATAAGATACCCAACTCCCTGAAAAATACTACCCACGACCAGCCATCGCCAATAATATGATGCATCGTTATTAGCAGTACATGGGATTGTTCTGCTAGTTGGAGCCGAGTAACGCGCAGTAGAGGACCGTTAACTAGATCGAAGGGTTGCTGGGCTTCGTAGTTAGCCAACCGCTGTACCTCCGCTGCCTGTTCTGCTTCTAGTAAATGCTGCAAGTCCACCATTGGAACAGTTACAGCCAAACTAGCCGCGATGACTTGTATGGGAGTGCCATCGACGCTGCGGAAGGTGGTACGCAGAATTTCATGACGACGCACGATTTCTGTCAAACTTTTCTCAAGAGCGGCTACGTTGAGATACCCTACCAAATGTAGTAGTCTATGCATACTGTAAGTAGCACTTCTCTCTACAAATTGCTCAAAAAACCACATTCGCTGCTGGGGGAAGGAAAGTAGCAATTCTGTGGAGCGGGATGCTGGTTCGATAGTGGTTACTGATAATCCAGGTTCAGCTTGGTGAAGAGCTTCTATCCGAGAGCTTAAATCAGCAATTGTAGGTGATTCAAAAAATAAATTTAGGGTCAACAACACACCCAAAGCTTTCTCTGTAAGAACAATGATTTGGGTTGCGTTTAAAGAATCTCCTCCTGCTTCAAAAAAGTTGTGTTTTCTGCCGATTTTTACCCCTAAAACCTGACTCCATATAGCTGACAATACTTCTTCAGTAGGAGTGCATGGTGGGATATATTTGGTGCTGAATAGATCGGAGTCAGGATGCATACTAATATCTATAGTGCTTAAAACATTGTTGTAACCTAGAACCTACGCATTGACAAGCAAAACAAAAAGTGCAGAAGGAGAATACAGAAAAAAAACAGCGATCGCTAGTTACCAGAGGCGTTAAAAACAGATAATTTACTTGGCTGTGTTTAGGGTTCGGACAATCAGAGCAATTACTAAACCATCAACTTTTTTGTACGTTCAACAGCATCAAGCCAAATATAAAAGTCTACTGCGTTGTTATTAAGCGCACTTGGTTAAAAAAAAACGGTCAATTATTCGACCTTGTACTAATGCTTGATAGTCGTTCCCAAATCCTAGTATTTAAGTAACGTACTGCTATATAAAACCTAGACAAAGCTAGACTTTACTTCTTACTTCAATTCATATTTGATTTGGAGGGAATTATATTGTCTACCACTTCCCTGGCTACTTCTATAATCTCTTCTGCGATAGCCAGCTTATCTTTTAATTCTTTAATCTCAAGCTGCAACTTAATTAATTCCTCCCCGCCTGCTGTAGTATGTACAAATTTAGAATGTACGCCTGTCTTACGATCGCTAATTAATTTATGGTACTGGGAATCGCTAAGAGACCATTCATAAAGTAAACCTTAAATTTCCAGATTCGTTATGCGCTGATTTAACGCACCTGGAAATATGGTATTTTACAGCTAAATTAAACTTTCTCAAGCCCTCAAACTCTGGATCGGGAGCAAAAGCCGAAGCCACCAAAAGATGAAACCCCAACACAGAAGAAACAACGGCAAGCGCAAGCTCGTAAAGAAGCCCGAAACCGTCCGTTTGAACAAAAAGAATCTTACAAATGGGTGGAAGCTATCAGATTTTGTCAGGTTAATCTCCGTACACCCTATCGTTTTGATAACCGTGACCCTCTACCCGACCACGGTGACGCCATCTACGCTGTTTATGCCACTGAGATTGATTGCCCAGACAGTGAATCACCTGTGGAATGGATGTTGCTAACAACGGAAGTTATTGCAGATATCCAGATGGCTTCTACGATTTTACGCTGGTACACGTAACGGAAAGCGTGTTGAAGAATACCATAAAATTTTCAAGTCAGGATGTCAGGTAGAAAAATACAGACTTGCTGCTGATGGCATGAAGACCTTAATTGGATTCTTGAGTGTGATTGCCGTAGAACTTTTGCAATTAACTTATCTACACCGTACTCAGCCCTTAGCTCCCGCAATTGAAATTCTCAATCCTCTTGAACTCAAGATTTTAAAAGCTAAGTCTCCCAAACTACCCAAGGTGTTAACACTTAGTTGGGCTGTTGAAGCGGTTGCTCGCCTTGGTGGCTACCTAGAACATCGAAGCAAAACACCCATTGGTATCCAGGTACTGTGGCGAGGTTGGTTAAAATTACACGACCTCTGTGAGGGCTGGCGGCTTGCAAAAGAGACTTAACGGGAAAAGTCAGTTTATCGATTGTAATAGATTTATCAGGATTTTTAGTAATAAATATTCTGCACGTCCCAATTCTCGCTTGAGGTTTGTTTCGTAGAATTCTGGTAATATTATCATTAAATAGGGCTTATTGCGAATGAATGCTCTTTTTCTTTTACCATAAATTGCTACACTACTTGCCATATATCTATTTCAGGGTATTTTGTCCCCCCTCAAGGTTGTGGACTTACTTCTTTAATATAGTTTTTCGTCTTAGTTCTACAAGATCCGTGTATCATCTGACGAAAGTAATTCTACTTAATCAAATAAATACTCTTGCATGTCGTTTTGTCGATGGCGGAGAATACTTATAGCTTTGACCTGGATTTGACGAATCCGTTCTCGGCTAAGGTTTAGCTGTTGGCCAATCTGAGCTAGATTGAAATGCTGATCGTTCTCTAGCCCAAAGCTTAAAGTCAACACTTGACGCTGTATAGGTGTCAATGGTTCTAAGAATTTAGCTACATCTTGCGATAGAAGTTCTTGGGTGAGCAGTTTTTCTGGTGAAGCGCCAACGTCTGCTAAAATTTCACCCAATTCTGTCTCTTTCTCATCTCCGACTTGTTTATTTAAAGAGATCGCCGTGCGAGAAGCGGCGAGATATTCTCGAAGCTTATCTGTACTGAGATTTAATGATTTTGCTATTTCTTCAACAGTGGCATGGCGACCGAGTTTTTGAAAGCTTTCTCGCTGTACTTTCTTAATTTTATTAAGTATTTCAGTGAGATGAATAGGTAATCTAATAGTGCGCGATTGTTCTGCTATAGCGCGTGTAATCTCTTGGCGAATCCACCAATAAGCATAGGTCGATAGCTTATAGCCCCGGTTGGGATCAAACTTTTCTATACCCCTTTGTAAACCTATTGCTCCTTCTTGGATCAAATCTAAGAATTCCAAATTGCGGTTCTGGTATTTCTTGGCAACAGAAACCACTAGTCGCAGGTTAGCTGTTACCATTTTTTGTTTAGCTTTTTGACCAAGGTGTAGCGCTGCTCGGATTTGTGTTTCAGTTTTTTCAACAGCGTTGGCTAATTCTGTCATTGTTGGTTCACGGTCTAGCTGTTGAGTGAGTTCATTTTTAGATTGCTCAATGGCAATCATTTCTTGTACAAGTCTTGCATAAGCGATTTCTTCCTCTGGCTTCAATAAAGAATACTGACCAATTTCTTGTAAATAGATGCGAACCATGTCGGAACTCAGGCTGGACATAAAAACTCAATGCTTTTTTAAACCAAGGAATTTAAAAGTATAAATCAAATAGCTCATTAAAGAAGAATTTAGAAATCAGGAGTCAGCAGTTATAGTCCTGGGTGAAGTAACCTCTGCTTTAACCTTGTGTACCGCTGTTGGTCATCAGTAGAGCGTACCGCCAGAGATATCGCTTTTTTCGCTCCAATAATGATTGCTAACTTCTTGGCACGAGTTATACCAGTGTAAAACAGGTTTCGGGTCAACATCATATAATGCTGCATATAGATTGGTAGAATAACCACCGGATATTCTGAACCCTGGCTTTTATGTATAGTAACGCTCCAGGCTAAAGTAATTTCATTCAGGTCAGCATAGTCGTAAATGACAGTACGCTCTCCATACTGCACAATTACTTCTTGTTCGACAGTATCAATGTCGGTGATAATTCCCAAATCCCCATTGAAGACTTCACGCGGGTAATCATTCATTTGTTGAATGACGCGATCGCCAACTCGCAGTATCATCCCACCTCTATTAATTTCCACCTTGTCGGGGGTAGGTGGATTAATCAACTGCTGCAACACAGTATTAAGG
>JBGTMK010000723.1:0-2434 GCA_041743605.1 Nostoc sp. | reverse complement strand
AACATCTATGCAGTCAGCGCCCGCCAAAGTATAGGCTAACGTTAAACTTCTGACTGCCGGCAAATGCTGGAAGCTGGCTCCGCAGATCAGCTTGAACCACTCACCTTGTTTGAGAGATTGTAAAGGGGCGAACAGATCAGTCACTATTCTATTATGCGTTTATGCGACTAAAAATAGTAGTCTGTGATCAAGAAAAAGTCCGAATTTCCTGATTCAGGGATTGGGGACTGGGGGCTTGGGATTGGGGATTGGGGACTGGGGTTTCTAGCCTTGCCTACCCTATGACCCAAGCTATTAAGGGTGGGGTGCAACGACTGTAGGAATCATAACTAATTATCCGAACTTGATATAACTTTTAATTTACTCAGTACTGAGTATGGTCAAGGGTTGGTTAATAGTAGGTTAAAAGCTATCAATTACAGCTACAGGAACAGCAAAAGTTAATCGGAGCGGTTCAAACTACGTCAGAATTTAAATAAACGCGATCGCACCTTACCAAAAATGCAGATTACCCAAAGCCTCCATACAGCAATTCTTGTGACTGACTTAGAACACTCCGAGCAATTTTATGGCAAAGTATTGGGATTATCTAAAATAGATCGTTCCCTAAACTACCCTGGTGCATGGTATCAAGTCGGCGACTATCAAGTTCACCTAATAGTTGCGACTACTGTCCCCACCAAAAACCCAAACGAAAAATGGGGGCGCAATCCCCACATTGCTTTCTCCGTTGCTGACTTAGACACCGCCAAACAAGAATTGATCAATCATAATTATCCCATTCAAGTCAGCGCCTCTGGTCGCCCTGCCCTGTTCACTCAAGACCCTGATGGCAATATTATCGAGTTGAGTCAGCAGTAAGGGGGAGTGGGGATGAGGGAGCAGGGGGAGCAGGGGAAGCAGGGGAAGAAAACTAATGACAAATGACAAATGACAAATGACAAATGACAAATGACAAATGACCAATGAAAATCATTGCCTACTCTTACACAGATCCGTTACTAGAATCTTCTCCCGATCAAGCTGATTGGGGATGGGAGGTGGATCGGGTTTATGAAGATTTGGGCAAGCCAGAGTCTTCTGAACGATCGCAATTACAACAATTATTTACCGATTGCCAAACTGAACCAGCAGATTATCTCCTGATTCGTCGGTTGGAAGAATTGGGGGATACTGTAGAGGAAATTAGCGATCGCTTGAATGAACTCGAAGTGATGGGAATAGCAGTCATCGCTACTGAACAACCCTACACTTCTGAAAATTATCCTCTGGGTGCTGACTTGCTGAATTTGCTACACGCAATCCAACGTCAACAACGTAGTCGTCGCATCCGTCAAGGACACGCCCGTAATCGTCTTGAGGTTGCACCGCCACCGGGCAAAGTTCCCTACGGCTATCGGAGAGGTAAGGGAAAATATACCATTGATCGCAGTACTTCACCAGTACTCAAGGATTTTTTTGAACACTTTTTACTCTATGGTTCCCTGCGGGGTTCAGTGCGTTACCTGGCAAAAAAATACAGCAAAAAAATCTCTGTCACCACAGGAAGACGCTGGCTGACTAATCCAGTCTATCGCGGCAATACAGCTTACCAAAATGGTGAAATTATCTCTAATACCCATATTCCGATCATTTCTAAGGAAGAAGCTGCCCAAGTTGACCGACTTTTACGCCGTAACAGCCGTTTACCATCCCGAACTGCTAGTGCGCCGCGTTCTTTAGCTGGGTTGGTTATCTGTGGTGAGTGTCAATCGCACATGACAGTTACTCGTGTCACCCAGCGCAACCAAGATAAGGAGTATCTTTATTTACGTTCTACTAGCTGTCCCCAACGCCCCAAGTGTAAGGCTATTCCCTACCAAGAGGTTTTAGAACATACAATTGAAACGGTTTGCCGTGATTTACCTTTGGCGGTAGCGGGGATGAATTTTCCTCAATTGGATGCAGTCAAAAATAGTTTAGGGCAAGCGATCGCTCGCCAGCAAGAAATACTCGCTCAGTTACCCGCTTTAATTGAAACTGGAATTTTAGATACTGAAACAGCAAAGTTAAGGGCTTACAAACTCCGCACGGAAATTTCTGCACTTGAAGCAAAGTTGGCGACTCTCCCCCCAGTTAACTTGCCTTCTGTTGCTCAAGCTGTTTCAATACCACAATTTTGGTTAGATTTGTCGGAAACAGAACGACGATTTTACTTTCGAGAATTTATCAGGCAGATTGAGATTATTTTTCAGAATAAAGAATTAAAACTCCAAGTCATTTTTATTTTTTAATGGAATCAAAACGCTATCTCTAAGCAGGGCTATTTCGTTCTAGACATAAACCGCCCAGAACTAAAGTTCCGGGCTAATAGCCCAAGTCCACTAAAGTGGACTAAAAGCCTTTCTTAGTCCACTTTAGTGGACTTTTGCTATTAGCCTCAGAATTTATTCTG
>JBGTMK010000722.1:0-6256 GCA_041743605.1 Nostoc sp. | reverse complement strand
TGGCAGGATAACGTAAATCTTGGGTATGTATCTGTAGCGAACTGCAAACATCCAGCGATAAAACTAAAGACGGCTAAAATCAAGTCAGCTTAAGAAGTTACGATTTTTTAAGTTATCCCTTACAAGGTCGGATGAATGGGTACTTCAACATCTGAAAACTATATAATGTAAGGGTTTCTCTTTCAACGACATTAATCTGTTAAGACGACAAATAATTTGTTAACCGACAGCACAATAGAGAAGATGGTCGTTAAAATGAACTTAGAATTGCCAGGTTTTAATTTAATTAGCTTGAAAGAGGCATCGATTCATCTTTCTAGTCAAATTCAGCCTCATGGTGTCCTATTAGTCTTGGAGGAGCCTGAGTTAAAAATACTACAAGTTAGTACTAATACATTAAATATTTTCGGGATCACTCCCGAAAGTATGTTGCAGAAAAAACTCGAAGATTTACTCGACCCGTTCCAAATAGAGAAAATTCAAACAGGGATATCCGGGCTAAATCTTGATTTCATAAATTCTAGCAAAGTTTGGGTGCGAAAAAAAGGTGATAATTACGTAGTATTTGATGCAATATTTCACCGCAATCAAGAGGGATTTTTGATTCTGGAATTAGAACCTGCTATTACTCAGGAAAAGATTCCATTTTTAAGCTTCTATCATTTAGTTCAATCCTCGATAAATCAACTCCAAAAAACATCAAATCTCCGTGAGTTTGGTCAAGTTATCGTTCAAGAAATTCGGAAAATAACGGATTTTGACAGGGTGATGTTATATAAATTTGATGATGATGGACATGGTTCCGTTGTCGCTGAGGATAAACTAGAAATCCTAGAACCATACTTAGGACTGCATTACCCAGAGTCAGATATTCCCAAACCAGCTAAAAAATTATTTGTTGCCAATTCCATTAGAATCATCCCGGATTCTTCTTCTGAACCAGTAACAATTTTTCCTGTTAATAATCCAATTAGCGATCGCCCGATTGATTTAACCAACTCTATTCTCAGAAGTGCTGCTCCCTGTCATATAGAGTACTTGCATAATATGGGCGTTAGTGCAACGCTGACTATCTCTTTAATTAAAGACCAAAAACTCTGGGGGCTTATTGCTTGTCATCATCAGTCTCCTAAATATATTTCCTACGAATTGCGTAAAGCTTGCGAATTTTTGGGGCGAGTAATATTTGCCGAAATCTCAGCTAGAGAAGAGACAGAAGACCACGATCACAAGATAAATCTGACACATATTCAATTAGTCTTGATTGAATATATGTCTCAAGGAGAACACTTTATTGATGGTTTAGTTAAAAACCCGCAACATTTCTTAGATATGGCTAGCGCTCAAGGCGCAGCCATATGTTATGGGGGAAAATGCACGGTAGTTGGTGAAACGCCGAGAGAAGAAGACCTAAATTTTTTAGTCCAATGGCTCAAGAATAACGGTGAAGAAGAAGTATTCTATACAAATTCTTTGCCCCAGATTTATCCAGATGCCGAAAATTTTAAAAATGTCGCTAGCGGTTTATTAGCTATTCCCATTGCCAAACGAAATTATGTTTTATGGTTTCGACCGGAAGTAATTCAAACTGTAAATTGGGGTGGCGATCCTAATCAAGCGTTTGAAGTTAGCGAGTCAGAAGGAAATGTCAGTTTATGTCCACGCAAATCATTTGAACTGTGGAAAGAAACCGTCCGCTTAACATCTTTACCTTGGAAAGATGTAGAAGTTAAAGCAGTATTGGAACTGCGGAAAGCAATCATCAATATTGTGCTGCGTCAAGCCGATGAACTTGCCCAGTTAGCGCAGGATTTAGAACGTTCTAACGCAGACCTGAAAAAGTTTGCCTATGTCGCCTCCCATGACTTACAAGAACCTCTTAATCAAGTTGTGAATTATGTGCAGCTGTTGGAGATGCGCTATCGAGAACAACTCGACGAAGATGCCCAGGAGTTTATCAGCTACGCTGTAGAGGGAGTTACCCTAATGCAGACTTTGATTGATGACGTACTGGCATACTCGAAAGTGGATATGCAGGCGATCGCATTTAAAATGATCCAGGTAAAAACACCCTTAGATCGGGCGCTGGGCAATTTGCGTCAACGCATTGATGAAACTGGGGCTACTATCACCCACGACCCCTTACCAACGGTGATGGCTGACAGCACCCAACTGATGCAGCTATTCCAAAACCTCATCGGTAACGCCATTAAGTTCCACAGTGACCAGCCGCCACAAATCCATGTGGGAGCAAATAGGATAGAAGATGCCTGGCTGTTCTCAGTTCGGGATAATGGTATTGGCATTGATCCACAATTTCGCGATCGCATTTTCGTGATCTTTCAGCGCCTACATACACGGGATGAATATATCGGCACAGGTATAGGTTTAGCCATATGTAAGAAGATTATCGAATGCCACCGAGGGCGGATCTGGGTAGAGTCGGAACAGGGTGTAGGCGCAACATTCTACTTTACAATTCCAGTTGGAGGACGTGAACTTGAGCATAGAAACGGGAGAAAAATATAAAACCATCTTTTTGGTCGAGGACAATAAAGCCGACATTCGCTTAATTCAAGAAGCGTTAAAAAATAGTTCAGTGCCACACGAAGTAGTCACGGTTAGGGATGGCATAGATGCTATGGCTTATTTACGTCAAGAAGGCGAATATGCTAATGTACCGCGCCCTGACCTCATCCTCCTGGATTTGAATTTGCCCAAGAAAGATGGTAGAGAAGTGCTAGCGGAAATTAAAGCTGACCCAGTATTAAAACGTATTCCAGTCGTTGTGTTAACAACCTCAAAAAATGAGGATGACATTGTTGACAGCTACAACTTGCACGTGAATTGCTACATTACTAAATCCCGCAACCTTAACCAGCTATTCCAAATCGTCAAGAGTATTGTAGATTTTTGGCTCTGTACTGTCACTCTACCATCGGAGTAAGGAATGCTACCGTTTACACACAATGTTTAATTAAATTTGGATATGTAAACTTAGATATGTAAACTAGATGTAGAACAGCTTGATGAATAGAAGACTTACCTTAACAGGGCTAATCTTAACTCCTAACTCAACACTCAAAAATTTCCAGGGGTAAAACCCTAAAATTTTGGTTGTAAACGACTCAGTAAAAATCCTGTTAGTTGAAGATAACCCAGCAGAAGCTAGGTTGTTACAAGAGTTTTTGATTCAAGCCAAGTCCCAAGAGTTTACTTTGGTTCATGTGGAGCGATTGGGGGAAGCACTTCAGGAACTAGGTCAGTGTATTTATGATGTTATTTTGTTAGATTTGACTCTACCTGATAGCGATGGATTGTTATCTCTGCCTCTTCTGATTGATCAAGCCTCTAACGTACCGATTGTCGTCCTAACCAATACAAATGACGAAGAACTGGCAATTGAGGCAGTGCGGCAGGGGGCACAAGATTATCTAATTAAGCGCCAGGTAAATCCAGATGTGTTGGTTCGCTCCCTGCGTTATGCGATCGAGCGCAAACAGGTTTTAGAATCATTACGCACGGTCAATGAAACATTACAAATTCGAGTTGAAGAACGAACTACTGAACTGGTGAAAGCCAATGAACTCAACCAGTTAAAATCTGAATTTGTCTCGATGCTCTCCCATGACATTCGCAATCCTCTAAGTACTATTCTCTTGGCTACTAGAGTGCTACAAAACTATGACGAAAAATTGACCAAAGAGAAAAAACAGAATCATTTGCAAATAATTCGCTCGGCGATCAAAAACGCGGTGCAGCTATTAGATGAAGTTTCATTAATCGGTAAAGCTGATTCTGGTAGACTGCCATGTGAACTCATCTGCTTAGATTTAGAAGCTTTTTGCCGCCAACTGATCGAAGAATTTCAATTAATGGCAGATGAAAAATATCTGACTCTGGTATTCGCCAGTTTTGGGCAATTAGACAAAGCACTATGGGATCAAAGTTTACTGCGGCACATTCTGGGCAATTTACTTAGCAATGCTATTAAGTATTCACTACCGAGTGGCATAGTGCGCTTTGAACTAATTAATCAGGAAAAAACTGTAATTTTCCGAATTCAAGATTGGGGAATTGGCATTCCGAAAGAAGACCAAAAACGACTGTTTCAGCCTTTCCAACGTGCAAACAATGTGGAAAATATTCCTGGTACTGGTTTGGGGCTAGCGATCGCCAAAAAGTCTGTCGAGGCACACGGAGGCAAAATTGTCGTTAATAGTCAAGTTGCAGTGGGTACAACATTTACTGTCACCCTCCCTTTGCTCGAAGTTTAAGCTGTTAGATAAAACACTAATTGGTATTGAGCCGAGATACCAATGGAACGTTACGCTTTCCAATCACCTATTCCATTCCAAGCATAATCAAGATTACGCTGGTCGTAGATAGGAACAAGATCGCAAGCTAGACGCATCAAATCAAATCCCCCTAATTTGTTTAATTTTTCGCCAATTTCCCGTACTCGCTCGAAATTTTGACCACAATAAGGCGATCTATCGTCACCATAAGTTCTGTCGTTAATAGAGAATTTGAGCAATTCAATAATTATTTTTTGTTCTAAGCATATTTGGGGACAATTTTCCGCAGCAATTAATTGTCTGGCTAAATGCCGAGATGCTTGATAGCTATCGTCAATTTCTTTTATGAATCCAAAATGTTCACTTTGGATTAAGCTTTCAAGCTCATCTTCTGAGTAAATTGGATTAAACTCGTCTGTTTTTATGTCAGAAAAAGTTATGAATTGATAATTTTTCTGCAAGGCGCGTTTTTTATTAAGGCCACTTCGTCGTTTTGCTTTACCCATTTTTTGTTTGATCTTAGGAATTTAAGAGTGCGTAGAAAGTGCATCACCAAATCAACCAAAATTTAACCCTGCCCAAGTTCGCTCGACTGCGGCTACCCCAATGGATGCTCACCAGCGCCCAACTGCTAATTTGTTTAGTCAGATTCAAAGTTGAGCAGAACAGCATCGGCCTGGAACATTTCGTCTCTAGCTTTTAAACCAATATCTCGACGGATCAGGTCTAGAATTTCTAGACCTGTGCGTTGGCTGTTGGGGTAGGGAGTCCAGATGGCGTTGACTGTAATTTCAGTACCGACTAAGAATGTGTTGACTGCGCCGATAAAATACTCACCATCGGCATAATCTAAGCGAACAAGGTAAACACGAGTTTTGCCAGCATAGTGAGCATTTTTAATGTCAGAGGCGGTTTGATAATCGGGATGTGATTCAGTCAAGTAGGTGATTTGAGGTTTGTTGGGATGATTAAATCCTTCGGATTTACCCCAATTGGGATCTGACTTTTTAAATCCTTCAGATTTACCCCAATTGGGGTCTGACTTTTTACGCCTTCTAGCTTCTCCCATATTGATTCCTATTATGTGGCTAACTTGACCCGTTCAAAGACTAAAACTAGGATGCCATTGTTTCTATGTTGTTGCTGCCTCTGCTGCAAGTAGTTGTTTTTTACTCTTACCCTTCTTACTGTTTAGGGGGTAAATGAGCAATCGTACAGAAAGTTACGCTAAGGCTGTAACCCTTACTGAATAAGCATTCTGTAAATCGATATTTTTCGCAATTCTCAATGTACCAATTAACCTATAGATTATTTAGTACAAAAATTTAATATGGTACAGCAAAGGTTTGAAGCTTATAAATTTTAGAGACTTCAATTGGTACACTTTTATTGCTGGCGATCGCAGATTGAAAGTGGCTCATCAAGTCCTTAGCGTAAGTTTCTGCATGGATGCTCATTTCACCCCAAGCAGGGGATTTGTTGCTTTTCTCGAATGTAAAAGGACTTCATGCCCGTGATTCAATTATGGGTGATCGATGGTTGCAGCGAGTTTATTTCCGTAAATCTTTAGCAGAGCTTCGTCATGTAACTGAAAGCCAACAAGATTGCCGAGTTTTTAGCAGTGAAGAGCTAGTTCTTCTCTAGTTGTAAGGGTGAAATGAGCATCCGTTCAGAAACTTACGCTAAGAATTTGATGACCTGTTTTCAACATCCTGGACACCTGTACCAGTTGAAGCCTTTGAAATTTAGGAGCTTCAAATCCTTGTTGTGCCGTACAACAAAGCTGTACCAAATAACCTATATGGATGCCTAAGCCAGAAAGTTACCTAGAGGGAAAATCCTTTATTTTGTCTGAGTTCTTGTTGCTGTTCTTCTATTATTTGTTGCAATACGCGGTCTGCTTTTTGCCAAAGCATCAGGTCTTCTCTTTCTACTGTCCCGATATTAATCGGTGAATA
>JBGTMK010000721.1:0-5237 GCA_041743605.1 Nostoc sp. | reverse complement strand
TGAGCGATCGCTGCATCTTCTGACTCTATCGGCTAAGAATGAGGCGGCTTTGCAGGAATTGGCGCAACGTTATGCTGATTTCTTCGCGGCTGATGCTAATGTATCTTTGGCAGATGTCTGCTTTAGTGCCAACACGGGGCGATCGCATTTTGCCCATCGATTGGCAATTGTCGCGCAATCAAGCAAACAGTTAGGCGATCGCCTCAGTAATTTAACTGAGAATAAAGCAATGACTGGAATATTAGCTGGTAAGGTTGCCAGCCGCCAGTCCTTGAAAATAGCCTTTTTATTCACCGGACAGGGGTCACAATACGTAGGCATGGGTCGTCAACTTTACGAAACCCAGCCCACCTTCCGCAAAACTCTCGAACGTTGCGATCGAATTCTCCGTCCCTATTTGGACAAGCCGTTGCTGGAACTCTTCTATGCAACCGACGCTGAAAGTTCACTTTTAAACGAAACCGCCTACACCCAACCCGCTTTATTTGCCCTAGAATATGCCCTCGCCGAATTATGGCAGTCTTGGGGTGTTATCCCCCAGGTTGTAATTGGTCATAGTTTGGGTGAGTATGTTGCCGCTTGTGTGGCAGGGGTATTTAGCCTAGAAGAAGGTCTAAAGCTAGTGGCAAAAAGAGCTAGTTTGATGCAGTCATTGCCCCAAACTGGTGAAATGGTCGCTGTATTTGCCTCTGAAAATCAGGTACAAGCGGCAATTCAACCATACTCCTCAGAAGTTGCCATTGCCGCGATTAATGGACTTGAGAGTATTGTCATTTCCGGTCTGCGATCGCCAGTCAGGGCACTGGTTGCCGCCTGGTCAGCCCAAGGAATCAAAACTCAACAATTGCGAGTTTCTCACGCCTTTCATTCCCCACTCATCGCACCAATGCTGGATACCTTTGAAACCGAGGCCAGCCAAGTAAAGTTTCAAACTCCACACCTAACCCTAATTTCTAACCTAACAGGCGAAATGCTGCCCTCTGAATATATCCCTGATGCCAATTATTGGCGACGGCATACCAGAGAGCCAGTAAAATTCATGGCGGGGATAAATAGTTTATTTGCTCAAGGCTATAACTTATTTTTAGAAATCGGTTCCAAGCCGATCCTCTCCAAAATGGGCCAAAAATGCCAGCAAAGTCATGCAATTTGGCTCCCTTCCCTAGCCCCAGGACAAGAGGATTGGCAAGTGTTGCTTTCGAGCTTATCTGCTCTGTACGTGCAAGGGGTAGATATTAACTGGAGGGGATTCGATCGAGATTATTCCAGAAATAAGCGATCGCTTCCTACCTATCCCTTCCAACGTCAACGTTACTGGATTCAAGATACAACTCAAGTCATGGATGAACAGAAGTTAGATGCCAAAGTATCCCAGTTTCAGACAGATGCAATTTCTGACACCAAACCACCACAGCAGATTTTAGTAACGTTGGGTTCTATTATCAGTAAATTACTGCAATTAGCTCCTAATGAAATAGATATTTATACACCTTTTTTGGAAATGGGGGCTGATTCGCTGATCCTCATTGATGCGATCGCAGCAATTGAAAACACTTATGGCATTAAGATATCTATTAGCCAGTTATTTGAAGAATATAGAACCATTGAGGCGTTAGCAACTTACATTGCTCAGAATGTACCTTCCCCTGAATCAAAGTCTCAGCCTAAACAGCCAGAGCAATTAACCCCACAAACTCCGAATCCAGTAATTTCCAATTCACCAGAAACCTTGCATGAGTCAGCATTAGAGCGAATTATGTCACAGCAACTTCAAGTGATGTCTCAGCTAATGTCTCAGCAGCTAGAACTATTACAGGGTAAGGGAAGTAATCAAGCGCAGGTATCATCATCCTCAAATGGAGATTCTTTATCCCCACAGCAAGCAACTGCACCTACTGTTAATTCTTACCAGAATGGCAAACCAAATCAGCAGCTAGTTTCAGAAACTCAAATTAGGGAGCTTAACCCACAACAACAGCGCCATTTACAAGCACTGATCGCCCGCTATACCAAACGGACGCAACAATCTAAGCAACGAGCCGAAATCAGCCGTTCTGTTCTGGCTGATAGTAGGGCTGTGGCTGGATTTCGCCCTTCCATCAAGGAAATGGTCTATCCGATTATTGGAGAACGAGCAAAAGGTGCAAAATTTTGGGATATTGATGGTAACGAGTATATCGACATCTCAATGGGATTTGGGGTGTTGCTGTTTGGTCATGATGCACCATTTGTAACTCAAGCCTTGACAGAACAGATTCACCAAGGAATACAACTAGGGCCTCAGTCCAATCTGGCAACAGAGGTAGCTAGGTTAATCTGTGAACTAACTAATATGGAGCGAGTCACTTTCTGTAACACAGGTACAGAAGCGGTGATGACGGCGCTGCGATTGGCACGGACAACGACTGGCCAAAATAAGATTGCTCTATTTACTGGTTCTTATCATGGTCATTTCGATGGAGTGTTAGCTAGGGCAGTCCCAGGTGAGACGAATACTGTACCAATGACTGTAGGTATCTCACCTTATGCAGTTGCCGATGTGCTGGTACTGGATTACGGCAATCCCCAATCCCTGGATATTTTGCGGACTCATGCTGGCGAATTGGCGGCTGTATTGGTTGAACCAGTGCAGAGTCGCCATCCTCATTTACAACCCCAAGGGTTTTTACAACAGTTGAGGCAATTGACACAAGTTGAGGGAATTGCCCTAATTTTCGATGAAGTAATTACAGGTTTCCGCATCCATCCAGGAGGCTTTCAGGCTTACAGTGGCATTGAAGCGGATCTGGTAATCTATGGCAAAATTATCGGCGGTGGACTACCGATGGGAGTCGTAGCTGGTAAGAGGGATTACATGAATGGCATTGACGGCGGGATATGGAACTACGGTGATGCCTCCTATCCTCAAGCACAAAAGACTTTTTTCGCTGGAACCTTTAATAAAAATCATCTAGGAATGGCGGCAACACGGGCAGTACTGCAACATCTCCAGAGGGAAGGTTTTGGCCTGCAACAGCAATTAAACCATAATACCTCTGAGTTAGCGGCAACTCTGAATGCTTACTTTCAAGCGGAAAACGTACCGATAGAGGTAGTCCATTTTGGCTCCCTATTTCGCTTCGCTTCCTCAGAAAATATAGACTTGCTGTTTTATCATTTACTAGAAAAAGGCATTTACATTTGGGAAGGGCGTAACTGCTTTCTCTCAACTGCACATACCCATGCGGATATTGATCGCATCATCCAGGCAGTCAAAGATAGTATCAAGGAACTGCGACAAGGAGGTTTTTTGCTCAAAGGTGGGAGTAAGCCGCCAGTAAATGAACTACCTGCCACGCCATCAAAGAAAGCACCACTTTACTTGCCAAGCCCAAGAGAAATTAGCGATCGCCTCACACCCCAATTCCAACAATTAATTGTCCAGGAAGACTTAGAAGCTTATCAAAAAGGATTAATTAAACTAGAAGCTTTGAGCCTGACCTATATCCTCAAAGCCTTCCAGGAAATGGGTTGGGAGTTTCACCCAGGCAAGGAGTTTACATTGGTAGCGATCGCTCAACAGTTGGGTGTGGTTAACCAACACCAACGCTTACTAGGTCGCCTGCTGGAGATATTGGCAGAAGAAGGAATACTGCGTCCAGTTAACGATCTCTGGGAAGTAATGCGAGTCCCGGAAATTCAACATTTTCAGCCCAGGGAAATTTTAAGTGAGTACCCAGCTTTAGAAGCAGAGTTATCTTTGCTACAGCGTTGCGGACAAGAATTAGCACAGGTGTTACAAGGAAAACGTCACCCGTTAGAGTTATTATTCCCCAATGGCGACTCAACAACTTTAACCAAGCTGTATCAGGATTCACCTGTAGCACGAATCATGAATGCTGTGGTACAAAAAACAATTGCGATCGCACTGGAAAATTTGCCCAAGGGTAGTAACGTAGGAATTCTCGAAATTGGTGCTGGGACTGGGGGAACAACAGCCCATATCCTGCCTCATCTGCCCGATCGACAAACAAAATATCTATTTACCGATTTGTCGCCCTTATTCCTTGCCAAAGCTAGGCAGAAATTTGGCGATTATCCATTTGTAAGTTTTGAAATATTAGACATCGAACAAGAGCTTGAAGCTCAAGGTTTTGGTTCTCATCAATACGATATCATTGTGGCAGCTAATGTGTTGCACGCAACCGCAGATTTGCATAATTCCCTGAAGCAGGTGTTGCAGTTATTGGTTCCAGGGGGACTGCTAGTGTTGATGGAAGGGACAACTCGCCAGCGTTGGCTGGATTTAATATTTGGATTAACTCAGGGGTGGTGGAAATTTGGCGATTCCAATTTGCGACCATCTTACCCATTGCTTGATGCTTCCCAATGGCAAACCCTATTAGAGGAGGGCGGATTTAGAGAAGTAGTGACTATTCCTGCTGCTGCCTCACAAATGTTTGCATCTCTACCCCAACAGTCCGTAATTGTGGCTGAAGCAGCACAAAAAATCCCCCTGACTGAGGCTCAAAAACAACTCTGGGTGTTGGCGCAGATGAGTGAAGAAGGTTCAATTGCCTACAACGAATCTGTAAGTCTGCAATTACAGGGGTCGCTTGACTTAGAGGCAATGTATCAGGCGGTGCAAAAAGTTGTCAATCGCCATGAGGCTTTACGAACTATTATCAGCACTCAAAGTAATTGTCAGCAGATATTACCCTCTATGAAAATCGATATTCCGACAATTGATTTCTCAAATTGGGATAGTAGCACCTGCAAGGTTCAAGTCGCTAAGTGGCTACAAAAAGAGGGACGCAAACCTTTCGACCTCAGTGTTGGTCCTCTGTTGCGCGTCCATATCCTCAAGCTAGAGTCACAATTGCATCTATTGGTGCTGACGGTTCATCACATTATTATTGATGGCTGGTCAATTGATGTCATCTTCAAGGACTTGGGCGCGATATATTCAGCAGAATGTCAGAATATTCCAGATAAACTGGAAGAACCAATGCAATTCCGGCAATACATAAACTGGCAAGAACAGCAAAGTCAAACTGAGAAAATGCTAGCAGATAAATCTTACTGGTTAGGACAATTTGCTGATTCAATTCCCGTCTTAGAGTTGCCAACAGATTACCCGCGTCCCCCAATACAAACTTATGCTGGGGTTGAACAAACTATGTTCGTTGACGCTGAATGTTTTCGTGAGTTAAAAAGCTTCAGCAATCAGCATGGATGTACCTTCTTTATGACCTTAA
>JBGTMK010000720.1:0-8153 GCA_041743605.1 Nostoc sp. | reverse complement strand
AGTCATCTTCAGATGACTAGATATCCCCAAAAATATTCAGTCTACTTCAGTAGACTTTAGCTATGAGCCAGAGAATTCATTCTCTGGCGGGTTATGAAGCCCGCAGCGAAGCTATTTCTAGCTTAAGTTGACACCAATGGCATCTTGCCCGTCCCTTGTATTTCCGGGCGGGCAGGATGCCCACCCCACAAGAATCATCCCTTAATTCAGCAACGCCCTGATGTGAAAATATTGCATAAAAACACAAGGCAAGCTTATATACCGCAAATTTCAGCCCAAATCCTTGCGTAAGTTAGCAAAACCTCCTTTACAGACCTAATGCGTTTATATATTAGTTCTTCTTAAAAAAGATCATGTTATTTATTACTGTTTTGTTACTATCAAGCTCTCAATGCTATAAATACTCATTGGAGCCAAATTCAAGCATCCAAAAACTCAAATTTTCACAGCCAGCCACCAAACACCGCCAGTCCATAATATTTCCAAGGTACTGCAACTGTCTTAAATCCAGCTTTGGTCAACATTTGTAAATGAGCATCCAGGGTAGCTAGCTGATCTTGACTGGAGTAACCTTGAGTGCTGCTAGCGCCAAGCTTGGCGCGAATCTCTGTTAAACTAGTTCCCTGTTCAACTGACCATTCCTCTCGTGCCGCCTTGTAAAGTTCCGCTAAGGCTGGTGATTCTGGTAAGGTGGGGTCTGCATTCCAAAAACAGCCGTCTTGAGTGAGGCTAGTAGCAATTCGGCTAAATAACTTAAATTTCATCTCATCTTGGAGATGGTGAATCGCCAAGGATGAGACACAAGCATCAAATTCGCTACCAATATCCAATTTCTCTGGATTATTTGCCCACTCACCAAAATCTGCTTGTATACCAGTCCAACGTTTTTGATGTCCAGCTGCTGTGATTTTCTCTTGGGCAAATTGCAGCATTCGAGGTGAATAATCTAAGGCAATTACTTGGGCATCTGGAAAGTGGTTGAGTATCTTGAGACTAAGTTCACCGGTACCACAGCCCAATTCTAAAATACGCCGACTTGTGGAAGGTAGACAACGGGTAATTACCTCCAACATCTCGTCATATCTGGGTAAGAGTTGGCGAATACCAATGTCAAAATCAGCAGTGTTGGCGAATACCTCTCCGGGAAATAGCTGTTGCATGGGTATTTGGAATAAATAAACACAGTTATCCATATTAATCATCCATCATTACCGAGGTACGCGCTACATCGATAGGAACAAGTTATTGTATTAAAAAATATTCACTCAATATACTTTTGGCAGAATACATACATCACATTTTATGTTATGTGCAAGAAAAATATCTCTTAAATTTAAGCTGAAATCCCATGTTTTTAAAGGAAAAAGCCAATTTAACTCTTTTTTAAGATTTGTAAAGATAAAAATGTTCACATATTGAGTTAAGCTGATATGTGTGATTAGTAACTCTGATAAATTAAAATTCTTGATTCTCAAAAGTTACTCACGTTGGTATATTCAATACTGAACAGAAAGTTAACTGAATCAAACTAGAAGTCCACTGGCATTCTGAGTAAAACAGAGTGTAGCAAGTTTAGCGATAAAAGGTTCGAGACTAATGCTAAAAAACAGCGAACTGAAGGTTAATCAGGGCTGTAATCTTAAATGGAAGCCCGGAGATAAACTATTTATACAGTTTTCTCTGTTAGAAATTTTGCGAGTTAAAACAGTTGTAAAAGCTCTATATCTATAGATAGATATGGCAGAGTTGCTTGTGAGGTTAATCTGCATTCAGGTTAATTTTCTACAAGTTCATACTGGAGTTGATCTCAATTCACGTTAACTTGCTCAATTCAGGTTAACAATTCCAAAAGAGCGCAAGCGTTATTAACGATAAATTTTTAATGGGACTAGTTGATTAGTCTTAAGGCAACCTCAAATTAGAGGGTAGCTTATAGAATTTAAGGAAATAACGGTGTTATTTAGTGGCATCGCTCGGTAATAGAAATAAGCTTTTCTAGTAAAAGCTTGCTTTAGAATGCCTAAAATTTTCGGCGTTCATGAGCATAATTTGTTATTGCCATACATCAGGGTCAATCTCAAATATTGCCTTAATTATCACAAATTTTTCACTTCTATCAAGGTCAACAATAATGAGTAATGTTCAAGCATCGTTTCAAGCAACAGAAGCAGAATTTCGCGTGGAAGGTTACGAAAAAATTGAGTTTAGTCTTGTGTATGTGAACGGTGCTTTTGATATCAATAACAGGGAAATTGCAGACAGCTATGAGAAATTTGGCCGCTGTTTGACGGTGATTGATGCCAATGTCAATAGACTATACGGGAAGCAAATCAAGTCATATTTTAGACACTATGACATTGATCTGACTATAGTTCCCATTGTGATTACTGAGCCGACTAAAACCCTTGCAACCTTTGAAAAAATTGTTGATGCTTTTTCTGATTTCGGCTTAATCCGCAAGGAACCGGTGTTAGTAGTGGGTGGCGGTTTAATCACTGATGTAGCTGGATTTGCGTGTGCTTCTTACCGTCGCAAGAGTAACTACATTCGTATTCCTACTACACTGATTGGTTTAATTGATGCAGGTGTGGCGATTAAGGTTGCAGTCAACCATCGCAAGTTAAAAAATCGTTTGGGTGCATATCATGCTCCTTTGAAAGTTATTCTTGATTTCTCCTTTTTGCAAACATTACCAACGGCTCAAGTTCGTAATGGCATGGCAGAATTAATCAAAATTGCTGTTGTTGCAAACTCGGAAGTTTTTGAATTGCTGGATGAATATGGCGAAGAGTTGCTGCGTACTCACTTTGGAAATGTGAATGGCACAAGTGAACTGAAAGCGATCGCACACAAACTCAATTACGAGGCAATTAAAACTATGCTGGAGTTGGAAACTCCTAATTTGCATGAGTTAGACCTCGATCGCGTCATCGCCTACGGCCATACTTGGAGTCCTACCTTAGAATTAGCTCCGATGGTACCGCTATTCCACGGTCACGCAGTGAATATAGACATGGCTTTATCTGCAACCATTGCAGCAAGACGTGGTTACATTACAACTGGAGAACGCGATCGCATTTTGAGCTTGATGAGTCGTATCGGTTTATCAATCGATCATCCTTTACTAGATAGCGATTTGCTCTGGTATGCAACCCAATCTATCAGCTTGACGCGAGACGGTAAACAACGCGCAGCTATGCCCAAACCCATTGGTGAATGCTTCTTTGTCAACGATTTCACCCGTGAAGAACTAGATGCAGCCTTAGCTGAACACAAACGTCTGTGTGCTAAATACCCTCGTGGTGGAGATGGGATTGACGCTTACATCGAGACTCAAGAAGAATCCAAACTATTGGGAGTGTGAAAACATGACCAGTATTTTAGGACGAGATACCGCTAGACCAATTACGCCACACAGCATCCTCGTAGCACAGCTACAGAAAACTCTCCAAATAGCAGAAGAGAGTAATATTCCTTTAGAGATATTGACATCTCTGCGCCAAGGTTTGCAGTTAGCAGCAGGTTTAGATCCCTATCTGGATGATTGCACGACTCCCGAATCCGCCGCATTGACAGCACTAGCGCAAAAGACCAGCAAAGAAGACTGGAGCAAACGCTTTAGTGATGGTGAAACGGTGCGTCAACTAGAGCAGGAAATGCTCTCAGGACATCTTGAAGGACAAACACTAAAGATGTTTGTGCATATTGCCAAAGCCAAAAGCATCTTAGAAGTGGGAATGTTTACAGGATATTCAGCTTTGGCGATGGCGGAAGCGTTACCAGATGAGGGGAGACTCATTGCTTGTGAAGTAGACTCTTATGTGGCTGAATTTGCTCAAACTTGCTTTCAGGAGTCTCCCCACGGCGACAAGATTGTTGTAGAAGTAGCACCTGCATTAGAGACATTGCACAAGTTGGCGGCTAAAAAAGAATCATTTGATCTGATCTTCATTGATGCCGACAAAAAGGAGTATGTAGAGTACTTCCAAATTATCTTGGATAGCCACTTACTGGCTCCCGACGGTTTAATCTGCGTCGATAATACGTTGTTACAGGGACAAGTTTACTTACCATCCGAACAACGTACTGCTAATGGTGAGGCGATCGCTAAATTCAACCGCATTGTCGCCGCAGATCCGCGTGTAGAGCAAGTTCTGTTACCCATCCGAGATGGTATAACCCTGATTAGACGCTTGGTGTAACAGGCGCTATCAATTCAAAGCATCACAAAAAGGCGACTTTATAGCGGTTCTTATTTGGATGCAATATCCGGTAGGGGTGCATATCTGTGCATTGGTGTCAATCTAAGCTGGAAATAGCTTATCTGTTGGCTTCCATGCCCGCCCGGAAATAAATTTTCGGGCTAATAGCTAAAGTCTACTGAAGTAGACTGGAGATTTTTGGCGATATTTAGTCATCTTCAGATGACTTTAGCTATGAGACGGGAATTTAAATTCCCGGCGGACAAGCGGTTTCGCGTTAAGTTGACACGTATGACAGATATGCGCCCCTACAAATGACCGCATTCCACGCAAAGGAAAGACTTATGGCACAATCAATCTCCTTATCACTCCCTGAATCCACAACGCCCTCAACGGGTATAAGAATAAAAATAGTAGCTCTATTCAAGACTCTGGGAACTCTAACATTACTGCTGATAGCTTTACCTATCAACGCTTTGATCGTATTGCTATCTCTGCTGTGGAGCATTCTATTTACAAAAAAACCTGCCATAGCAGCCCATCCTCAGACTATCTTAGTCAGTGGCGGCAAAATGACCAAAGCATTGCAACTTGCTCGCTCATTCCATGCCGCCGGACACAGAGTTATTCTGATTGAAGGTCACAAATACTGGTTATCTGGGCATAGATTCTCAAATGCTGTGAGTCGTTTTTATACAGTTCCAGCACCACAAGATGACCCAGAAGGCTACACTCAGGCGCTATTGGAAATCGTCAAAAAAGAAAAGGTTGACATTTATGTACCCGTATGCAGTCCTGTGGCTAGTTATTACGACTCTTTAGCAAAACCTGCACTGTCTGCATACTGTGAGGTTTTCCACTTCGATGCTGAGATAACCAAGATGCTGGATGATAAATTTGCCTTTACCGATCAGGCGCGATCGCTTGGTTTATCTGTTCCCAAATCTTTTAAAATTACCGATCCTGAACAAGTTATCAACTTTGATTTTAGTAAAGAAACGCGCAAATATATTATTAAAAGTATTTCTTACGACTCGGTTCGCCGCTTAAATTTAACCAAACTCCCTTGTAATACCCCAGAAGAGACAGCAGCCTTTGTCAAGAGTTTACCCATCAGCCCAGAAAAACCTTGGATTATGCAAGAGTTTATTCCTGGGAAAGAATTATGCACCCATAGCACGGTTCGGGATGGTGAATTAAGGTTGCATTGCTGCTCAGATTCTTCTGCGTTTCAGATTAACTATGAAAATGTCGAAAATCCCCAAATTCGGGAGTGGGTGCAACATTTCGTCAAAAGTTTGGGATTGACTGGACAAATATCTCTTGACTTTATCCAAGCTGAAGATGGTACAGCCTACGCCATTGAATGTAATCCCCGCACCCATTCGGCGATTACAATGTTTTACAATCACCCAGGTGTTGCAGAAGCTTATTTTGGGAAAACTCCCCTAACTGCACCTCTGGAACCTTTAGCTGATAGCAAGCCTACTTACTGGATATATCATGAAATCTGGCGACTAACTGGTATTCGTTCTGCAAAACAATTGCAAATTTGGTTTCAGAGATTAGTAAGAGGCACAGATGCTATTTATCAAATAAATGATCCAATACCATTTTTAACTTTGCACCATTGGCAGATTACTTTACTTTTGCTACAAAATCTGCAACAACTCAAAGGCTGGGTAAAAATTGATTTCAATATCGGTAAACTCGTGGAATTAGGCGGAGACTAAGTAATTCGTAATTCGTAATTATCATGTCCGCCAAATCACCCATAATAAACAGTTTGTAGTGGGGACTTCAGTCCCCAAAGACAGGACTAAAGTCCTTACTACGAACAAGCCCATTTTTACCAATGAATTCTGAACTCTGTTGTATTACTTGCCCAACGTTTCATTGATAGCGGTTATTAATAAATCATTTAGAGGGATTCCTGCTGCTTTCGCCATAGAAGAAATCACACTTTTGGGAGCAAAAGAACAATACAATCCGGCTTCTAAAAACCAAGGTTGTCCCTTTGGGTCGATGCGGAAATCAAATAAACTGTAGTGGCGACAACCTAAAGCTTGATGACATTTTTTAGCCACTTCTTGAACCCTTTGGGTAATTGGGTCGCTAGGGTCTACAATCCAAGACTTAATATTATCTTTAGCAGCAAAACGCAAATCGCCATCGTCCGTTTGTTGAAGTTTATCAACATAGTTTCGGATAGGTTTTTCGTGGGGGTCTACCAGATACTCTTCAAGGGGTAAACCGATTAGTTCCCCGTCTTTGGCAAGAATACCGCATCTGACTTCTCGACCGAGTTCGATAAACTCTTCTACAATGACCTCCGAAGCATATTCAAATGCTTTTTTCAGAGCTGCATCATATTCAGTAGTCTCTTTGACTAAAGTTACCCCTAAAGAGTTGTCCGAAGTTACGGGTTTGATGACTACTGGAGGTGTAATTGTCGGAATATCTCCTTGGCGGAGCAGTTCTCCACGAGGCACTTTTACCCCTGCTGCTTCGACAATTGCTTTGGTTCTGGCTTTGTGAGCCGCGATCGCCATTATATCGGGAGTATTGCCTATATAAGGGATCTTGAGCAGATCGAATAGGGCGCGGTAATGAGTCATTCCAGGAATACAAAACATTTGTGGTAACATAATGTCAATGTTTTGCCCTGTTAGAAACTGTATGGCATCAAACAGAGGAATTGGTTTAGTGAGAGCAATATCTTCTCGACTAAGGGAGTTAGGAAATCGCCACTGGCGATCAGGTGTGATGTATGCGATCTGAAAGTTATAAAGTGATTTATCTGCTATTGCTGCTAAACAATCTTGGGCATAAAGGCGTGATAAATCACAGTAAAAATCGTTGTGTGCAGACCCAACTAAATGAAGGATATTAAGTACTGGCATAATTCATCTTCTTGAGTAAGTTCTAATGGTTATTCAATGCTGGAGAGAATATCACATTGCATTTATTATCATATAGTTAATATGGATAAACAAATTAATTATTTCAGCTTGTTTGGTGCTTTCAGAAAACAGTTAGTGAAGACAAATTGGTAAGTTATTACTATTTTTAATTGCTAAGATTGAGAGAAAAAATAACTCTCAATCACACCATAAAATATTTATACTAAAGTTCTGATCTCTATCTCCCTACTGAAGCGACAATTGATGTAACATTTTGGCAGTATCAAAGCTACGGTGTACATACAAGTCTGAAATAGCTGATTAGCCAAGGTTTTACCCCACCCTAACCCTCCCCGATGCATTGGGGAGGGAACAAGATTTTCCGCCTTCCCCCCAATGCATCGGGGGGATTAAGGGGGGTAATTCGACTTGTGTCTACACCGTAGTCCTTTAAGGAGAGAAACTTTAAATTTCCCCCCTTCCCGCGTCGGGAAGGGGGTTAGGGGGTTAGGTTTTTGTGGACTTTTCCACATAACCTGAATTGTCAGAGCTTTGTCAGGGTAGGTTCTCCAGGTTTAATAACCAATCAAGCAGACATAAAAAATAAAGTACCTACAGGCTGAAAATCTAGTGCTATGGGAACAAAGCCTTCCTGCGGGATAGAGCTTAAAATAGGAAGGCGGTAAACTCAGAAGATAAGAAAATAGCAACTCCTTTTGCTATCAGTTAAGCTCAACTTTCGCTTCCCAACATTTGGGAAACTATATGCTACAGCTTGTAATCATTGTGTTCGTTGTTATTTTAGGTTCAGCGCTTTGTTCTGGTATAGAAACGGCCCTGTTCTCTGTTTCGACCCTGAGAGTCAGACAATTAGCACAATCAAATAACCCTTCAGTAGTAACACTTTTAGCGATTCGTGAAAACATGAATCGGCCGATTGCGGCTATTGTAATCCTCAACAATACTTTCAATATCATTGGCAGTATTCTCACAGGTAGTGTTGCTACTCAAGTATTAGGAGATAGATGGCTTGGTGTATTTTCAGGAG
>JBGTMK010000719.1:0-3720 GCA_041743605.1 Nostoc sp. | reverse complement strand
TCCGGTGGGTTATCTAAATAGTTTTGCCATCAGGGCTAATGCTCCCACCAGCTTTTTCATGTCTTAAATTCCATGTTCAAATATTGGCTATGCCAAGAATCAATCCAAAATCCAAAATCCAAAATTGATTGACTAGATTATTTCGGGAGCATTTGATGATGGAATATACCTCATTACCTATTAATACCCAGACCGAAGTTCTTCCCCGCACTGGATTTTTAGAAATTGAAAATTTAGTCAAGTCTTATCCGACACCAGATCAAGAGAATTTTGTCGTTTTAGATGGAGTTAATCTGACAATTGGTGAAGATGAATATATTTCTGTAATTGGTCACTCAGGTTGTGGTAAATCAACTCTATTAAAGATAGTAGCTGGTTTAGAAAAAGCAACCTCCGGCTCAGTCCGGCTAGACGGAAAAGAAATTCGTCAGCCAGGAGCCGAGCGGATGATGGTATTTCAGAACTATTCGCTGTTACCTTGGTTAACAGTACGAGAAAATATCCGTTTAGCCGTGGATGAAGTGCTAAAAAATGCTAATCGGGCTGAGAAAATTAGCATTGTAAATCAGCACTTGGCAATGGTAAACTTGACGGCGGCGGCTGACAAATATCCTGATGAAATCTCTGGAGGTATGAAACAACGAGTAGGTATTGCCAGAGCCTTAGCAATTCGTCCCAAAATGTTGCTGATGGATGAACCTTTTGGGGCATTAGATGCGCTAACTCGTGGCAAATTGCAGCGGCAAGTATTGGATATTTGGGAAAATAATCGTCAAGCAGTGATGATGATTACCCACGATGTAGACGAAGCAATTTATATGTCCGATCGCATCGTCTTAATGACCAATGGCCCAGCTGCTAATATCGGGGAGATTTTAGAAGTTCCTTTTGAGCATCCACGCGATCGCGCCGCCATGCGAAACTCAAAAGAATATTTTGAACTCCGCAACCACGCCTTAAATTTCCTTGATCGATATTTTGCCCAAGACGAGTAAATTAGATTATCATTTTTTTTAGTGGGTAGCCTAATTCAAATTCATGAAAGCTGGATTTGGAACGGAGGAACCAATGTTTGGGGCTAATCTTGCAGAGAGCGGCAATTTAAGAGTCAGAAGTTTTAACTCAGGACTCAGCACTCCTAAGAGAGAGACACCTTCCAGTCTTAGCCCGTCAGCTAACTCCGTAGGCAATGGAAGGAACCCCCAAGAGTTTGGCTGTAATACAGTTATTATTGGGGTTTCCTTGACTGATTTAAGATTTGAGATTTTGGTTATCGTTACTCAATCTAAAATCCAAAATCCGAAATTTGTCCCCCCTGCTTCTCATTACTAATTCATTTCATTGGGAGAAGTAAAGCTGTGAAAATCAAGCCAATGTTAGCACGTCTGCAAAGTGCCACAGGTCGAGATGACTTAATTGAACAAATGGTACTGCTGCCAGAACCAAAAAAATCTTTTTCTAAAAAACCTCAAAGCTCAAAAGCAGTTAATTTAATTGTTGCTTATGACGGATCTCCCAAAAGTCATACGGCATTAGATATTGCCTTTTGGATCGCTCATCAAACGCGTTTAGCCACTAATGCAGAAGTTACAGTTCAAGCTGTTTATGTATTAGAAGATAATCAAAGCAGCCAGTATCCAAATATCTTGAGCTTTCCACAACAACAGCCTTCATTGGAATGTCAAGTTAGTGAAGTATCAAAGTCTGGCACACTGGTATTAACCCAACCCAAATTGCAGACAGAAGTAACTCCCTTACAACAAGCAGATATAATTCTTTGGCAAGCCCGAAGCCTCGCTGAAGAATGGCAGGGTTCCTTCAAATCTCATTTGCGCTTTGGCTGCATTTCTACAGAACTTGCCAAAGTTATTGAATCAGAAAATGCCGATATTCTGTTTTTAGGTTGCAACTCTGTGAATCATCCGATGATTGAGGCACTAGGCTCTAATTTTCCCTGCGCCGTTTTAGGTATTCCTAGTTGTATTGATGAATAATCACTGTTTAGAATTTCAGTAATTTTTATCCAATTTTAATCACAGATAAGTCACCTATAAATAGGTGGCTTTTTTCGCTACTATGCAACCAATTAAACTTCGGGAGATTAGGGTGTGGAAAACTGGCAAGCAATCCTTAGTGTGATTACGTTTATAAGCGTCATTGTTTTAGTAATGACGGAATGGATACATCTCACTATTGCAGCATTACTGGGAGCATTATTATTAGTTTTTAGCAACGTCATGACTTTGCAAGAAGCTGTTGGTTACATCGGCAAAAGTCATGGAACACTCGGTTTATTTTTTGGAGTTATGGTGTTAGTGCGGGCTTTTGAGCCTACTAAGATATTTGATTATTTAGCTACTCAAATAGTACTGATAGCAAAAGGACAAGGCAAGCGTCTATTACTTGGTATTGTAGCTATAGTCACACCCATTTGTGCAGTCTTACCAAATGCCACAACAGTAATGTTGCTAGCACCTTTAATTCCACCAATGGCGGAAGAAATTGGGATAAATTTTGTCCCATTGTTAATTTTAATGGTGTTAGTCGCTAATAGTGCCGGACTGCTAACTTTAGTTGGTGATCCTGCGACATTTATTGTCGGTGATGCTGTGAATATCAGCTTTACAGATTATTTATTGAAATTGAGTTTAGGAGGAGTAATTGCCATTGTCATAGTGATTGCAACACTGCCATTTTTATTCCGTAAAATTTGGAATAAACAGCTAGATAATCTTGAAGAACTGCCACACCCAAAAATAAATCATCCACGTGCTTTAAGCCTTGGTGCAATTATTGTATTTTTCGTCCTATTATTTTTTGTCATCGGAGAATCTCTACCAGTTCCGATTTCACCTGCTGCCGCAGCTTTGTTAGGAGCAGCTTTAGCTTTGCTTTTATCTCACCATAGCAAAATCGATTCAGTTAACAACATTTTGCGGGATGTAGACTGGAGTACATTGATATTTTTTATGAGTATTTTTGTGCTAATTGGAGGACTAGAAAAAACAGGTGTAATCAATGGCTTATCTGGAATATTGGCAGTAATTTTAGGAAAAAATATTATCCTGGGTTCCCTATTTTTATTATTTTTTGTGGGGATATTATCTAGCGTAGTGCCCAATATTCCTCTAGTGGTGGGGATGGTTCCCTTACTGAAACAATATATTGTGACTGTCGGATTAGCACCCACAGAAGTTTTAGCACAAGACTTTCAAGGACAGTTTCCGCCAGAAGTATTACCCCTGTTTTATGCCATGATGTTTGGTGCAACTTTAGGAGGTAATGGCACACTTGTAGGTGCATCATCTAATATCGTAGCCGCTGGGATTTCTGAGCAGCATGGACGCCGCATCTCGTTTAAAACTTTTCTCCACTACGGTATTCCAGTGATGCTATTACAACTAGTAGCTTCAGCTTTATATGTGTTGGTTCGCTTTTTACTTTAGGTAAGGATAGTGCTAAGTAAGTGGGCGTAAACATTTGATTTTTGAAAATATACGTAGTGGCGTGGCAAGACTAAAATGTTGCAATAAATTTTTCTTGTAGTGTGGGCATCTTGCCCGCACGAACGGGCGAGACGCCATTGGTGTCAACTTAAGCTAGAAATAGCTTCGCTGCGGGCTTCATAACCCGCCAGAGAATGAATTCTCTGGCTCATAGCTAAAGTCTACTGAAGTAGACTGAATATTTTTGGGGATATCTAGTCATCTGAAGATGACT
>JBGTMK010000718.1:0-2737 GCA_041743605.1 Nostoc sp. | reverse complement strand
GATAAGACAACGGCTTCCATCAGCGCATCGATTGTTGACTGGGTGGCTTGGCGGATATATTCTGCTTGGGTGGCAGCTAAGGTGAGGTTAACATCCTTGAGGGTAGAGCGTAGCCTTTGAACTTCTTTTTCAACTAGACTCACTACTTCTAAGGTGTTAGCGCTACCGCGTTTGATGACTTGAAATGCCAGTGCATCTTGGCCATTAAACCTGACTAATGTTGCGCCGCTTTGGGGAATAGCTGCTGCACTCGCATTCGCTGGATTTACCAAAGGAGTTGCAGTAGCACCACCTAGCAATGAAACTTTTAGGACTCCTGGTAGTTTAGCGATCGCACTGACAATTTCATTTTGCGCCAACTTCGTCAAATCTGCGAGATTCCGCGTCGGACTCTCAATGGCATAGCTAATCGCGGCTGACTCGTTTAGATTCAGGGGAATAATTTTGGAAGTTGCTCCTTGAGGTAGAGTCAACTGCTTGAGAGCAGTTTCAACTTCTTTAGTTGATGTTTCTAAATTCGTTCCAACGGCAAAAGAGAGGGCAACGGCTGTTTGACTAGGATAAGTAGATGAGCGGATATTCTCCAGTCCTTCTAGGGAGCGGAGGCGTTCTTCTAGGGGTTGGGTGAGCTTCGCCTCTGTATCCAGGGCAGTTGCCAGGGGGGCTGTAGCATTTACAACCACCACTGGAAAGGTAATATCTGGAAACAAAGCATATTTGAGAGAACTGAAAGCCAGAACACCAGCTACCGTTACGGCAATCCAAAAACTCACCGTCAGCCACGAAAATTGAATCGCCAATTTGGAGATATTGAAGAGTTCTCGTGCGGATTTTGAGTTACGAAGCTTTACCATCTTGGAAAATTATCGTGTGGGTGACACAATTATTTAGTCATGCTACAGCAATCGGCTTTGGTTTGCGAGTTTTGATCATCACCAAACGGTAATATTACTTATTGTCACTCAAATATGAAAAACTCCACGCCACTTGCGGGATGGAGTTTTTGGGCATGGGGAATCGGGCATGGGGCATGGGAAAGAACATACCAATGCCCAATGCCCCAAGCGACGGGGCGACTATCCCTCTACAGACACCTGGGGATGGAGTTTCCCGTCGCTTTCAATGAACCAATATTTAATCGAACTTCAAAGATGAAGAAGAATTCAGAAGTCAGAATTCAGACTGTCAAGAGCGCTAATGTCTAATTTTCCACTTATCAACACAATTCTGGTGCCTCAAGGTGCAGAATATAAAGCTGTGTGTCGCGGATTAAGCGGCATTACTGGCTCCATCCCAACAGTAGTAGCCATACCTGTTGGGATGAAGCCTTTACTCAAATATCTGCAACAATCCCAATTGATAGCTCCAAAATCCAGAGTACTGATTATGGGTATATGTGGCAGCTTGAGCGATCGCCACACAGTTGGTGATATTGTCCTGTATCAAGATTGTATTTATCAGGGGAAACTGCAAGAATGCGATCGCACTTTCACAGCACAATTGCACTCAGCACTCAGCACTCAGCACTCAGCACTAAATTTAGTCAAGTCACTAACAAGCGATCGCGTGATTTGGTCTGCTGCCGAAAAACGTCATTTGGGTGAGACTTTAGCGGCTGATGTTGTTGATATGGAAGGATTTACAGCCCTAGAGTTTTTCAATGCCGCTGGGGTGGACGTAGCAATACTGCGAGTAGTTAGCGATGATTGTCAGCATAATATCCCCGATCTCACACCAGCAATTAATTCTGATGGCTCCCTAAACCCTTTTCCTTTAGCGATGGGAATGCTTCAACAACCCGTTGCTGCTGCTCGGCTGGTTCGAGGTTCATTAACAGCATTAAAGGTGTTAAAGCAAGTTACAAATCTGCTTTTTTCAGGCTATAGCTATAAATAATCTATTGCGTTTTTGTTATAAAAAATTATTTTTCACAAATAAGATAAAATTGCAATCCGCAGATTACTGATTTCTTATATAAATTGGTAATCTTGTTTCTCACGAATGATTCAAGATTGCTATATAGCGATCCTAAATGAGTTGCGAAAAACGAGAGATTCATATCTCCGACTTCTTTGAGAAGTCGGGGATCTTATTGTTCACGAATGAGTTAGGAATGCTATATCACATTAAGATAACCTAATAAATATTCATAGGGTAACAATCAATATAATTTCGGTATTGATTGTGAAATCACTTTTTAAATAAGTTTTACAGAAACTTTATCATTATACATATTAAGTAGAAAGCGATATTGGGAAACATAATATATGACCTTATCAGGGTTGGGTTCCATGAGAGTTAATTCCACTGGATTATTAGAGCTATTTTCAGGTAAATAGACCACGCCGTAGGGAACAATGCTCATTGGTGTCAACTTAACGTGAAACTGCACGTCCACCAGGAATTAAAATTCCTGGCTCATAGCCGAAGTCATCTAAAGATGACTAAATATCCCCAAAAATCTTGAGTCTACTTCAGTAGACTTTAGTAATTAGGCGGTAACTTCAGTTTCCGACGGGTACTCAAGCCAAGCGAGAAGGCATTTCTAGCTTAAGTTGACACCAATGAGCATTGCTGTGCCCTTACGACAGATGTGGTTCAAATACATGAAAACTGCTGTAATCAAAAATTCTCTTTTGTCAGAATAGCTCGGAACTAATTTACCAACTATCAAACAGAATTTATGAAGCTCAATCACAACCTCTACCTGTACTCGTTCTTAGCTAATTTCGGATGG
>JBGTMK010000717.1:0-9207 GCA_041743605.1 Nostoc sp. | reverse complement strand
CAGAATAAGCGCCCAATGATGAGCGACCTTAGCCAATCGGGAATCCTAGAAATGGTTGCAGATAACATCATTCTTGCTTACCGGGATGAGTACTACAACCCAGACACTACAGACCAAGGAATATTAGAGCTAATTATGGCTAAAGCACGGCACGGTGAAACAGGCACAGCAACGGTATTTTTTGACAAGTCCTATGGAATTATCCAGAATTTGCGGTGATGGAATATCGGAGTCCTCAAACTCCTGTCAAAACCATCGGCCTCCTGTATCGGAACTTTTACTGGGGGGTATTGATAATAGCCCTAGTAAAAACTCTGAACAAATAGAAATACCCCCAAGTATTGATAGCCCTAGTAAAAAGCGCAGAAATTGGGGTGAGGGTAACGGCACTATTCATTGGCGCACCATTACTAGGGGTGGAAAGGACTATCCCCAGGCTTATTATCATTGGCAAGAAAAAGGGAGAAAGAAGACCAAGTACATTCCCAAGCATTTACTTGGGGATATTCAAGAAGCAGAGTTCAAGAAGCGCCCAATTAGAGAAATTTTGACATTACTGGGTGTTGTGCCTAACCCTAGTAAAAACACATTACTGGGGGATATCGAAAATAGCCCTAGTAACGATGTTGAACAGTCAGAGATACCCCCCAGTAAAAACAGCCCTAGCAACGATGTCGAGCAGTCAAAGATAACCCCCAGTAAAAATAGCCCTAGTAAAACTAGACGACATAAAGGATTAGGTAGTGGCTCCATTCAGTGGAAAACCATCACCCTTCACGGCAAAGATTATCCCCAAGCTTGGTATCACTATGAGTTTTGGAAGGATGGCGATCGCCTTGTTAAAAAGTGCAAGTATATTCCAAAACGATTATTAAGCAGAATAGAGAAGCTAGAAGCAGATAAAGCGCCAGTTAGAGATATTTTGTCAATATTGCGAGTAAAATTATAGAAAAATCTCAGAAAAGTCGCGAAAATCGTAAATAACGGGTACGACCTAGAAATCTTCAAACAAAAACTAATTATGAAATTTGGATGGTTAAAAGATTATCTTGAAGTTATCTGGATTTGGAGTCAAATGGTAATGATGACCAGAACCTTAGAAACTCAACTTAAACGTACAGGATTCGGGTCTAAACGAGAGGAATTAAAGAAAGAGCCTGCACAAAAGAGTTAACCATCGCTTTGATAGCTTGGTTAAAAAACTCAATTACAGAGCTTCCTTGACGGCGACCAGTTTGTATAACAGTCAATAAATGGCTCTTGCGTTACTTTTATGGTAAAAATTAAAATTGACTCAATTTTAATAATCACAATTTAGTATATCTTGTGTCTGAAATATAGATACTGCAATAAGTTACAAATTTTAAAATACTATTAAATAGCAGATATTTTACAATATAAATTGTAATATCCTAAAGTTTTAGGCGTAGGCGTAGCCCGTCGTAGACATCGCTATGAAATTTCCTGTAGATCAAATTCTGAATCTCCCAGAGATGAAAGTGTTAGACTGTCAAGAAATTGAAGGCATGGGAATAGTCATAACAATAGAGAAATTTGTGAATTATTCTACTTGTCCCTCATGTAAACAAATTACTCACAGTATACATCAAAATCATTGGCGGATGATTCATGATTTATCTTGGAGTGAGAGAACAGTTCTATTAAAAATAAATCGTCGTCAATTCAAATGTCATAAGTGTAAAAAAGTCTTTAGTGAAAAGCTAAACTTTGTAGAGCCAAGTAAAGGATATACTAAAAGATTGGCGGCTGAGATAGTTCAACAAGTATTAGATAGCAATATTCATAGTGTTGCCGAAAGAAATGACTTAAGCGATGAAGAAGTTGAATCAATGTTAAAAGGACAAATATCACAAATATTAAACATAAATTTAAGTCAGCTAAAAAGGTTAGGCATAGATGAAATTGCCTTGGTTAAAGGCCAAGGTAATCCCAAAGCAGTGTTAGTAGATTTGGATACTCATAAACCCATTGAAATAGTCAAGTCCAGAAGAATGGAAGAAATCCGGGAAGTCCTTGTAAGTTGGGATATTCAGGTGCTGGAACAAATCCAAGAAGTGAGTATTGATCTCTGGTCGCCTTATAAAAGCTTAGTAGAAGAATTAATGCCTAACGCCAACGTAACTGCTGATAGATTTCATGTAATGAAACAAGTAAATGATGAGTTAGATGCTATGCGTAAAGCTGAAAAGAAGGCAGCAATGTCACTAGAAAATAAATCAGAAAAAGACAGAATATTAGAGGGATTAAGTAAAAGCAAATATAGCTTCATTAAAAATGAAGATTCTTTGAACGAAAAGCAAAAAGAAAAGTTAAAATCTGCTCAAGAAGTTTCACCAATTTTGGCTAAAATGCATCAACTCAAAGAAGATTTTCGGGATATATTTGAATTAACTAAATATTGGGGAGATAGTGTAATTAAATTATTAGATTGGATGCATGAAGCACTTTCATATTTTCCGAAAAGCATAGGTACGATGGTTAGATGGTTTGGAGAAATAGTAGGTTATTTTGATGCAAAAACTACGAGTGGTACTGTAGAAGGAATTAATAATAAGCTGAAGTTAATTAAAAGACTTGGATATGGCTTTCGTAACTTTAGCAATTTTCGACTCCGCAGTTTATTAAACTGGCACTTTAGTATTAATTCTCCATAAAAGTAACGCAAGAACCCAATAAATTAGCAGTATCTTGGAATCGCTTCATAGAACGAAAACCACCACTGACTTTTCGTTTTGTCACTCTTAAACGTAACGTTTGTTCTGCTAAATTATGTCAATATTTAGATGCGTTTGCCCCGAACTTCTCTCTTGACATTGAGTAATTGTGTGTTCAGTATCAATATTAATTGGAGAAATATTATAAATAATATAATATCTATTGACTCCAAAATAATAAGGCAAATGTACCTCTTTCATACATAAGATACAAACCTAAAGTAATTAATATAAAAGGCACAATATTTTTACCATACTGCGTTAAAGTACTAGCGATTCTAGCTTGCCGAGCCAATAAATAAGCAGCTGCATACCAAAGTCCTTTCATAATAATAAACACTATAATAATTATTAATAAATCGATAAAACTGTTGCCAGCAAACAAGGGAATATAAATACTTATATTGTCGCCACCATTAGCAAATGTGACTGCTGCAACTTTATAAGTTTGAGGAGTTAGAATACTCAAGATGAAATTTAGGATGGTGTTATCGTTAGATGCTTTTAAACTAGTGTTGACAGTCTGAATTTCTGGATTTTCTATTTCTCGATGCAATAACTGCTTAATCCCAATTGCTATCGGCAAAATTCCTAATAATCCTATCCAAGCTCTAGGTATTATTAAACTACCAAAGAAGCCTGGTAAACTGGCAATAATGATGGCGAAAAAACCTAGATACTGTCCTACGAAAATATGACGACGACGAAATTGGTTATTTAGCTGTGAAAAAAACAGCATTAGGATAACAATGTCATCAATATTGGTAACAGTAAAAGCAACAATTCCCTCTACAATAGTTGTGATAATGTTACTCATGTGAGATGATCAAAAATAATGATTAACTAATCCAAATTCAGCAAACAAATTAGGATACTGTGTAATGAGTGAGTTAATTACTACACTCTTAGTAGGAATCTCAGCCTTCGTTGCCACTAATATTGATGATATCGTTATTTTATTACTGCTGTTTTCTCAGCTAAGTTCTAGCTTCAGATGTCGGCACATTGTTGCTGGTCAATACTTAGGCTTTACAGTGTTAATTATTGCTAGTCTTCCTGGGTTATTTGGTGGATTAATCATACCACCTAACTGGATTGGACTGCTGGGATTAATACCAATGACGATGGGTATCAGTAGTTTGATGAATCGGGAAGAAAATGAAACTCTAGAGCTTGAAATTGTAACAACAGAATATCAAGATGCAAACACAACAAGCTTGTTCAATGCACAGACTTACAACGTTGCAGCCATCACCATCGCTAATGGGAGTGATAATATCAGCGTCTACATACCATTATTTGCTAGTAGTAATACGGCTAATTTTATAATTATTATTGGAGTATTTTTTGTATTAATAGCAATTTGGTGTTATCTAGCTTATAAGTTGACTTATCAAACAAAAATAGCGAATAAATTAAGTCAGTATAGTAATTATATTCTGCCTTTTGTATTAATAATATTGGGCGGACTAATTATTTTAAAAACAGCAGCGTTAAGCTTGATAAAGCTAGCAGCCAGTTGTATTTGTTTAGCAATTTTAGTAAAAAAGCAACCATTATCTAACTAAGCCACCTGGACATTTTCTTGCATGAGCATATTTTCAAAAGCTATCATAACTCGTGTATGAAAACGCTGACGGTGTTTTAGTTTCCAAATCGGCTGGATAATTTCTAATGCTTTCTTGGATTGTTTTTGCGGGTTGATAATTTGCACAGCGTGTAATGTCCTTAGCTGTAATTCTTTTTTCACCATTGATTCTGGAAGTGCAGCTGCACCAACACCACTTTCTACAACTGCTTTCACCATTTCACTAGTGTTGAGGTTAAGTACAACATCCAGGTTGCTAGGTTCAATTCCCCAACTTTGTAAGGCTTGCTCAAACATCTGCTGTGCGCCAGAACCCGATTCACGCATCACCCAACTTGTGCTGAATAATTTATCTAAATAAATTTCGGTACTTTGATACCAAGGGTGGGATTTACCCACAACAATTTGCAGGCGATCGCTTCCTACTTGATCTTGCTCTAAAGAGTGCTGTAACGATGGCTTAATATCCCCTGTAACCAAACCCAAATCATACATACCTACAGCAGTTCCTTCACAAATTTCTTCTGCATTCCCTAACTGACAATTTATAAAAATGCCTGGATATAACTGCTTAAACTGGCTAATTTTTTCGGGTAGCCAATAGTTACCAACTGTGAGACTTGCACCTATCTTCAACTCTCCCCGTTGCAGATTATTTAACTCCTTCAACCCACGTTCTGTTAACCGTACATGGTCAAGAATTTTTTGCGCCTCACCTTGTAATAATTTACCCGCATCTGTGATTTCAATATGACGACCAATGCGATGAAATAATTTGACACCATATTCTGCCTCTAAAGTTTGAATAGCAGCACTGACTGCTGGTTGAGTAATATAAAGTGCTTCTGCTGCACGGGTAAAGTGCAGCATTTCCGCCACGGCTAAAAAAATTCGCAACTGTTCCAGCGTCACGTCGCTTCGCTCCCAATTCAAAATAGTGCTTCTAGCAGGCTACGCCAACAAAATTCAAAATTAACAATTCTCACAATTTTGATAACTTGCGTGGCGTAATTTTGAACACCCTGAAAGATTATACGGTAAATCTTGCGGAAAACTGTAGATATTTCTCAATTTTGTGAATTACGTGGTTGCAGTTATATCGGCATATCCATAAATTCAATCTATGGATTTAACAAAAAAGACTGTTTGCTCTTATTGATAAGTAGCCATAGAGTGAAACTATGCCTTGAACAAAAGTGCTAACTACACTAATGATTTTCTGAAATTACGAATTTTCCCTACTCGCAACCTCTATCTCACCGATATAGATGTTTGACAGTCACTACCATTGAGGATATACGACACACCCATGAGCGAACTACTGACTGCTATACCTACAGGACTCACGGCTTTTGCTGCTACCAATCTCGACGATATTATTGTCCTGTCGCTATTTTTCTCACAGGTAAATACTTGCTTTCGCCGTCGTCACATCGTTATCGGTCAGTACTTGGGTTTTAGTGTCTTAGTAGTTGCCAGTTTACCCAGCTTCTTTGGCAAGTTTATCCTACCAGAATCTTGGATTGGTCTACTCGGTATTGTTCCAATCATGATTGGTATCAATCGCTTACTAAATCAAGAGACTAGCGATACAGAGGATTTAAACACTCCTGAATCTTCGCAAGCTTGGTGGGGCAATTTCCTTTCACCCCAAACCTACGGTGTAGCAGCAGTTACCATCGCTAATGGTGGTGACAATATCAGTATCTATATGCCAATGTTTGCTACCAATACATGGGATAACTTACTTGTGATTTTGGTAGTTTTCTTTGTGATGGTTGGCGTATGGTGTTATACAGCCTATCACTTAACTCAGATCAAGGCGATCGCTTCTGCAATTACTCGCTACGGTAATTCTTTAGTTCCCTTTATTTTAATGGGATTAGGTATTTCTATTTTAATAGAAAGCCAAACATTAGAAACTCCTACCTTAGCTTTCATTACCTGTGTAAGTATTGGTTCTTACCTGTTAATTTTAGGCAATAATATTTGGCGAGTAAATTATGGATTTTACTGGGGAACTTCTGAAGCTAAAACTATGCCTGGAGTTACACAAAAATGAGCTTTTATATTTGTAACTTACATCAACAGACAGATGAAAAAATATTCAACTAATACCTTAAAATAGGTAGTTAGTATCCAAAAAAACTAATTTCTTAGGAGAAAAACATGAAATTTTTCAAAAACGCTCTTGTTAAGATTACGCTTGTTTGCTTATTACTACTAGTAAACTTGATGATTGCTCAACCATCTTGGGCAGGAAAAAAGTTAGCCGATGACCCAGACTATATAGAAATAACCAAATCACTAGAATCTGCTTTACAGGATAAACAAACCCAAGGAGTTACACCAGAAATTGAGCAAAAAATCTCTAATTTGAAATACCAAAAGTACATTGTAGAAAATAGTGAAGATCCTGTAGGAATTTGCCGCAATGAAACAGCTCAAACACTGTTAATATACGGTGAGAAACCAAAAAAATCTACCTCAACCTACGACAACGAATTATATCTGCTCCCTAGCGGCGAAGAAACCGATGATGAATGGGACTGTCAAGGTATTTATATTCCTGGACAAGTGGCTACAGAAGAACAAGCAGCCAACCCTTCTAAAGCTTTTAAGATTGTTCATGGAACTCGATTAGTTGCGACAAACAACCCGCAAACTGGAGAAATTGAATTCAATCTTCCACCTGCAAAAGTTTTTAAATCTGGTGAAGTTAACTGGGTTATTCCTGAAAACTTGCAAGCCGCGCTAGATGCTGGAATTACTACTGCGAAAATTGATGATTAAGTGACTAGTACAGATTGAATAGGTAAATTTAGCCAGAATCTTGAATAAAAGCTCAGAGTCAGAATTGTTCTGGCTCTTTTGTTTTCACTTTATATTATTATATGATTAAAGACAGAGGCAAATAAGTAGTATCTTTACAAAAAGTCAATAACAATAATTTATCAATTACCCTAGACAAATCATTTGCTTGGATTTAAATTCCTGAAAAACAAAGCTGTATTTATTCTTAAAAATATTGTTATTTGTTTTGTAAGATAAATTAAATAGTGAAAATATTGAATAACCATTCAAACGCGTAAATTGTATGAAGATAGAATCAGAAAAATTAGAAGTGAAAAATTTAGAAAAAAAGAAGTATAGATCAGACCGAGTTCGAGATCACTTAGCAAATGAACGTACCTATCTAGCATGGATGCGGAGTGGTATTGCGCTCATGGGTTTTGGCGTTTTGATTGTGCGATTGCGGATTATTCGACCTCCATTAGCACCACAACCTCCTGGTAATGGTTGGAAGTTAGGTTTAGCATTTGCCTTAGTTGGTGTGTTAACAGTATTACTTTCAACTCAGCATTATTTCGCTGTTCGTCGAGATATTGACGAGGATACTTATCAACCGCCAGACCGTTGGATACTTCTGGCGAGTCTAGCTGTGGTTGTTCTCGGTGGGGGCGTACTATACTATGTGTTCACAGTTCCTCTAGATTATTTGAGTAGTTATATTCTGGAGTAAGCCAACCCCAGCCCTAAAGGGCGGGGCTTTGTAGTAGCCCTAAGCTATCCGTACTGAGATTACAGCACAAATAACCCGAACCTCTGGGCAAGCTTACAGATTGCCCCAATAAGGAAATCACTTTTGCACCATTCAAATCAGCATCACCATGCCATTCACAGTTACCACACTTGAAATGTTTATCAGACCTCAAGCCAATGTGCAAACATTGGTGGCAGGTTTGACTTGTGTAGGCAGGTGGCACAGCAATTACCTCTACACCTTCCTTAGTTCCTTTGTACTCAAGAAAGTACCGCAATTGATAAAACGACCAAGAATTAGACCGTCTGCGCTCAACTTTACTCCTTGGTTGAGTGTTGGTACGCTCTCTAATCCCAGTCAAGTTTTCAATAGCGACAATAGATGCGGTGTTTTTGGCTTGTTGAATAATTCGATAGCTGATTTGATGGTTAGACAAAAGTTGAAATCTTCTCTCACGCCCCGACAACCGTTGCAAAATCTGCCTTGCCCTACGGCGAGTAGACCTTGTGCCTTTCGACGCTTTTTGTTGGAGAGAAGCCCTAGTTTTGGCGTATCTATCCCGAACCTCGTTTATTTGTTTTCCGTTCCACTTGTCCCCATTACTAGTTACAGCGATATCTCTACGCCCAAAATCCACGCCAATAACATTAGTTGGTTTAAGTGGTTGGGGTACTTCATCTTTTATTTGAATATGAATGTAATAAGAGCCATCCCGATGTTTACACAGTTGCGCCGATGTTGGCTTCCTGCCCTTGAGTTTACCTCTTTGGTAGTTACCCACATCCATCAAGATATGTTCTCTACCCTCAAGCAATGTCAAGCTAACAGTCCAGTCTTTCTCTCTAAACGCAAAAATCCTAGCGTCGTAATCGGCGCTAGTAGGTTTAAAAGAGAAAACTTGCTTATTCTTCTGTTTGGCAGTCTTGCGGTTAGCTCCTACTCTGGCACAAGCTCTGACTGCCAAATTAGCAGACAATCCAAACAACGAGCGCAAGTCTTGATAGACCATGTTTTGAATAGTTGTCTTGCTCGTTATTTGAGGTTTAACTTGCTGATTGGCATAGTTGCAAGCATCCGCAAACGCCTTCAAAGTTGCATCTATTTGGGCAACTTGTTCACAACTGGGGTTGAGCTTGCAAACCAATGTCAGTACTTGTTCCATGATTACAATCATATCACATGTGACAAATATTTTTTGACGGCGAATAAATTCGCCTGCACCTTACCCCCATACATGAATGTAGGGGCTTCCACGGCGCGAGGTGTTTGGTGAAAAATTTACCTGCAATCATTGTAGAGACGTAGCACTGCTACGTCTCTACAATTTGAGTGGGAGATGC
>JBGTMK010000716.1:0-4671 GCA_041743605.1 Nostoc sp. | reverse complement strand
GACTCTCTATAGCCGGAGCCAGAAGCAATCCGCCGCCGCCGACTGGGAGAACTGGCTAATAAATCGGGGTCGTGGCGTTCTTGGCGAGTCATGGAGTTAATCATCGCCTCACAGCGCTTCAGCTGCGTTTCTCCCTGTTTGAGTTGATCGTCTGAAAGCTTGTTCATCCCTGGGATCATCTTGATGAAGCCTCCCAGAGAACCCATGTTCTTCAGCATCCGCAACTGCTTGAGAAAGTCAGTAAAGTCAAACTTCGCTGACAAAATTTTCTCCTGCATTTTCTCAGCATCGGCTAAATCAAACTCTTCTTGGGCTTTTTCTACCAGGGTTAGCACATCGCCCATTCCCAGAATCCGCGATGCCATGCGATCGGGATAAAAGGGTTGCAGTGCCTCGACTTTCTCGCCCACACCCACAAATTTAATCGGCGCTCCCGAAATCTTTCGTACTGAAAGCGCTGCACCACCACGGCTATCACCATCCATCTTGGTGAGAATCGCCCCAGTAATTCCAATCTGTTCATGGAAGGTGCGGGTAAGATTTGCAGCCTCTTGACCAGTCATCGCGTCCACCACCAACAGAGTTTCATGGGGTTGGACGGTTGCTTTGATGCGGGCTAATTCCGCCATCATATCTTCGTCAATTTGTAAGCGACCAGCAGTATCAATAATTACTGTGTTCACACCTTCTGCCCTAGCGCGTTCTACACCTTGTCGGGCAATTTCTACGGGATCGGCGTCGCTTCCTAGTTCAAATACTGGTACGTCAATTTGCTTACCTAACGTCAGCAATTGGTCGATCGCGGCTGGGCGATATACGTCTGTCGCCACCAACAAACAGCTACGCTCTAATTTTCTCAGATGTAAGGCTAACTTAGCGGTAGCTGTGGTTTTACCAGTACCTTGCAACCCAGCCATCAGAATAATAGTAGGCTGTTCCTCGGCTTCTGCGATGGGAACATTTTCTTCTCCCATCACCTGCACCAATTCATCATGAACAATTTTGATGAACTGTTGGTCAGGTCGCACGCCGGTAATCACCTCGGCTCCTTGTGCCTTGGCTTCGACTTCGCTAATAAAATCTTTGACTACCTGGAGATTGACATCTGCTTCCAACAGGGCGCGGCGCACTTCGCGCAATGCATCTTGAATGTTGGATTGAGAAATTTTGTCCTGTCCCCGCAGTTTTTTCCAGGCGGATTCTAAACGGTCAGATAATGCATCAAACATAATGTAATTACAGGTAGTTCGCCAATGGGGAATTCTAAACCGCCGATGAATGCGATCGCGAATTTCCGCTAAAGTTTTAACGTGCTATCTACCAGCTTAGTATTTTTCACCGCGACTGTAGCAACCAGCTTGGGTTAAGCAAATTTATCTGTTAAGGCAGGCAGGGGGAGCAGGGGAGGCAGGGGAGCAGGGGAGGCAGGGGAGGCAGGGGGAGGGAAAAAAGCTTAACTGAAGTGTATTGCCAGATACCTACCTTTATACAAGTCCCTTAATTAAACTTTTTTGTAGAGCAACAACAACAGCTTGAGCGCGATCGCGCACTTCTAATTTCTGCAAAATCGCATGAACATGAACCCTCACAGTCCCAGGTGTGATGTAGAGTGCCAGAGCAATTTCTTGATTAGTTTTTCCGCCTGCCAACAGTGACAAAATTTCTTGTTCGCGTTGGGTTAGGGGGTTGGAAAGTTTTGAGATATTTTCTGAGTTAGGTTCGCCAGGATCAGATGCAAAAGTAGAACGAATTTCTTTGGTTGCAGTTTCATCCCACCAAGATGCCCCAGCAGCGACAGAACGAAGTGCCAGCACTAATTTTTCTGCTGCCACTCCTTTGAGGCAGTAGCCTTGAGCGCCTGCTTCAATTAATCGGGCAATTAGAGACTTTTGGGAGTGGGAAGTCAAAACTAAAACTGGTAACTGAGGATTTTGCTGCTTAATTTGGCGACAGGCTTCTATTCCGCCAATTCCTGGCAATCCCACATCTAGTAGCACTACATCGAAAGATTTTTGGTTAATTAACTCGATAGCTGTTTCTCCATCTTCGGCTTCAGCAATAATCTCTAAGCCAGTTTCTTGTTGCAATCGCACCTGCAAACCTAAACGAAAGAGTTCATCATCTTCTACTAGGAGAATTTTGATTGGGGTAGATGGCATCTCACACAGTAACAGAAGATTGAGACGGGTAAACGGGGAGCTTGAAAGCGAACATCGCACCAAAAGGGACTCTGTTCTCTGCCCAAATTATACCGCCGTGGGCTGCAATAATTTGTCGAGATAGATAAAGCCCTAATCCAGAGCCTTTGGCTTGGCGTTGGCTATGTCCCTGGTAAAACCGTTCAAATAAATGGGAGAATTGTTCAGGCACAATACCTGCACCCGTATCCAAAATTTTCACTACTTGATAAGAAGCTTGTGGTTCTAATACTATTTCCACACGCTCACCGCGCCGAGAATGGTTGATAGCATTAACTAAAAGATTTGTAAAAACTCGTTGAAGTTGTAATTCATCACCCTGAACCCATAACGATCGCCGCCAATCAGAGTCACCATAGTTAAGTGAAAGATAAACGCGGCGGCTAGCTGCTAATTCCGAGAGAGTGCTAGCAGCTTCTTCTGCCAAAATAGCCAAATCTACAGGTGCTAAGTTCAGTTTTAAGCCTTCTGTATCATTACGATAAATATCTAACAAAGTTTCTAGCAGTTGTAGAGAAGTTTGATGACTACGCGTCATTGTGGCTAAAACTTTTTGCTGTGCCGATGAGACAGCACCAAATTTTTCTTGTTCAAAAGCTTTGAGAGTTTCAATTGCTCCCAGTAATGGAGTTTTGAGATCGTGGGTGAGAGTAGAAGCAAAATCTTCACGCACTCTAGACAATTCCTCTTGAGCTTCTAGCTTGGCACGAGTCAGGGCGATCGCTTCTTCTGAACGACGTAGGCGATCGCTCAAAACACCTGTGACAATCAATGCGATCGCTGCGATCGCTCTACTGGCGATCGTAGAAGCCTTCATGACTTCACCACCTGGCATTACAAGATTCAGCATGGTTAGGCATACTGCAACGAATGTAGCTTGAAAAGTACCACGCCTCCCTAACCAGGAGTTTGCTAACAAAATCGGCCCTGTGTAGAGATAGCCAAACACATATTCAGTAGGTGTAGAGTACTCCAGAATTAATGCAACTACAAATAGACCTGCAATTAGCAAAGACTTGCCTAAAGGCGATTCTTTATGAAGTAATCTAACTTTGAAATCTACCATTTAGGGCATGATGGTTAATTTTTTATTATTTTAACTAAAAATCATATTTATCTAAATGGATTATACCATATTATCAACCAATCAATGAAGCGTTTACCTAAAAATAAACGTCCTAAACGCCTAATATATATTGTTCAATAAACACCATAAATAAAAAATAAACGCTGTTTTATACCCTTCTATTACTTGTTTTAGCTCATATAGTTAATTATATTAATTAGTAACAACTAGAGAACCTTGTTCCTCTTGTTCTCTTAAAATTGCAAAAATGCGTTATGGCATTAAGTTTAATAAGTGTAAAAATTCTGAGCAACAGCTGCTATTGTGGCAAAGCTTTAACTAGCTTATCGTTGCCAGAAAGTTGCATAGTTCTCGGCGTTATTAGAAATAATCAAGTAATCCTAGCAAGTGCTGAACCCATAATTTGGTATGGAGATTATATACTAGCTGTTGCCTTAAATTCAGCCTCAGTTCCCATGCTAAATTTTGTCCTTAATAAAAAACATCCAGTTCGCTATTCACCTCAAGAGTGTTTCATCAAAAATTCGACAATATAAAAATGTATCAGGAGCTTTTTTAAATTCATGTTACAAGGATGCATACAAATTGCTTTGACATTACTTATAGTCATTGCAACCACTCCCTTACTGGGGAAATATATAGCTCGTGTTTTCATGGGAGAAAAAACACTCCTTGATGCAGTCATAAATCCCCTAGAAAAAGCTATTTATGCCTTTAGTGGTATACGTCCCCAAGAAGAAATGACAGGTTGGCAGTATGCCAAAGCTGTACTGTATAGCAATCTCGTCATGGGGATTTTAGTTTATTTAATCTTGATGCTGCAAGGATGGTTGCCGCTAAATCCCACAAATTTAGGTGCGCCAAGTTGGGATTTAGCACTACATACTGCTATTTCTTTTGTCACTAACACCAATCAACAGCATTATTCTGGTGAAACAACTTATACCTATGCCAGTCAAACTTTCGCCCTTGGGTTCTTGATGTTTACTTCAGCGGCGACTGGTTTAGCAGTAGGAATTGCCTTTATTCGTGGTTTAACTGGTAGACCATTAGGCAACTTTTACAGCGATTTGATTAAGTCAATTACGCGAATTTTGTTACCGATATCTGTGATTGGTGGCTTGTTATTAATTTTGGCGGGTGTGCCAGAAACTTTGGCAGGCCCAGCCACAGCAACCACCTTAGAAGGGGCAACTCAAGTAATTGCCCGTGGCCCGGTTGCCCACTTTGAAATTATTAAAGAACTAGGAGAAAACGGTGGTGGCTTCTTTGGAATCAACTCAGCCCATCCTTACGAAAATCCCAACGGCTTTACGAACTTATTAGAAATGTGGGCAATGATTTCTATTCCCACAGCACTTATTTACACTTACGGCATATTTGCTA
>JBGTMK010000715.1:0-1652 GCA_041743605.1 Nostoc sp. | reverse complement strand
ATCGGTACTGCCTTTAGCCGGGTTATCACCGCCTGTGTTGAGGATGTAATTATGCCATTGATTAACCCCTTAATTAGTGTGACTGGTAAAGACTGGAGAACAATCACTATCGGACCAGGGATTGCGATCGGTCAGTTTCTCGGCGCAGTTCTTGACTTTTTAATCATTGCTTTCATCTTATTTGTAGCAATTCGCACCTTACAAAAATTGAAGAGGCAAGAGGATGTTCCTATTGAATCCCCATTATCAGACCCTAAGCTTGTAGCTCAGGAAAGATTGACTGGTGCATTGGATAGGCTCAACCAGACATTAGAATCTCGGAATAATCAAGTTTTGTGCGTGGGTGTGGGGAGATGAGCAAGAAGCAGGGGGCGGGGGGCAAGGGGGAGAAGAGAGACAAGGGAATAACCCATGCCCAATGCCCAATGCCCAATGCCCTACTTCGCAGTAGGCTTGAGAGCTAACAACATCTCCAATTCACTAGTAGATTTATCAGGGCTAGTAGAGGTAAAACCAATACCACGAACAGAACTCAGGATGGTTATGGTATCGGGATTAGACGAGATAAAACTATTAATCAGGGGTACAGTTTTAGTTTTATCCATATCTAGATAAAAATAACCACCGTTGGGCTTTTGCAAAGAACCAGTAACGGCTTTGAAAGCGTCACTATTGTCGAGAGATGGATTCTTGCCATCGGCAACTGCGTCAGCAATTGGGCCACCAAGAGCTACAAATAAGGTGTCTTGATCCAGCCAACCATGTGCCAATAAAGCTCCTTGTCGGGGGATTTGCCATTCAGTTACGTCTTTACCACCGATATTTCTGTTAGCTACGTTAATTTGTTGGGTTTTGGCGAGGGTATCCAATTTTGTTAAGGTGGCTTCGGCAGTTTTGCGATCGCTAGTATCAAATACTAAAGCACCCCCAAAACCAACACTTGCTAATACTCCTTGATTTGATGGAATCACACCAAAGGCAAATTCCCCATTCATCCAGCCAAAAATATCCTTATCCAGGTCTATATTGACAAATTTCAGTTGTCCTCGCACCTGTTCAAGACCTTGCTTCATTTCTGGATAATCTTTTGACTGTTCTACTAGTGTTTCCCAGCCACGGCTGATGCCATTTCCGCTAACCAAAGCAAAGGTATCAGTAGGAAATTTCCCGACTATATTTCCAGGACTTGATTGATACTGAAATTTATTTAGTTGTGGATCTAAATTAGCGATCGCTTTTACTCGCACTCCTGCATCATCGACACCAACACCCGCCACCACAGATTTTATCTGCTTCAGTTGTGTCAAGGTTTGTGGAGGTAACTGCTTTACCTGCGGATTTCCTGCTGCTAATTGCTGTACCATCGCTGCATAGTCTGGTACATAAATTTGGGCAAGGCTATTTTTGACATCCACTCCTTTAAAAATGTTGCTAGCACCTTCTTTACTGGCAAAAGAAGACTGTCCCTTAAAAGTGTCAATTGCCTTTTCTACAGCTTGTTTTTCAGGCGCTAATACTAAGTGACTATTATTTAAAACTACGCTATAAGTAGGCTTGCCATTTTCTGTAGTTTCGATAATTTTTTGACCTTGATAGTCAGATTCCTGGAATTTCACCCCTTTTTGTGACTTCAATTTATTAGCAAAATTCAA
>JBGTMK010000714.1:0-8811 GCA_041743605.1 Nostoc sp. | reverse complement strand
TTAACTATCATTAACTTATCGACTACTTTATTATAAGAAATTTCCTTGTCCAATTTTTTGATAAACTTCACGAATTATATTATAATCAGCATCTTTTGTTAGAACTAGTTTACCTCCTTTATACTTTTGGTTTGCTTTAGCTGTTACTAAACTTTGAATTAGTTTATCTTGATGCTTAATCATCTGAGATTGCATATCTGCTATGAAACTAGATGCAAAATGGTTACTAGCAACAAATACATCATTGGGAAGTAATGGCCCTTTAAATATTACAGAAAAATCTTTTTCACTTAAGCCCTCAGATTCCAAAATGTTTTTGTATCTGTCGGATGCAGTCGCCCAGGCATCTACTTCTCCTTTTTTTAAGGCTTGTACTCCTTTATCATCCAACATGACAGTTTTGAAGTCAGTTTTTGGATCTAATCCAGCATCTATTAGTAGCTTTGTGGGAGCAAGATGTCCAGAAGTTGAGCCAACTTTTCGCATGGCAATTGTTTTACCTTTCAATTGAGATAATAATTTAATTTTGCTATCTGCACGAACTACAATAATGGAATGATAATTAATTCGCTCAATGGCAATTATAGGAATAGCCTTTGCCCTGGCGTTTAAAATCAAGTATTCTGAAGGCCCTGCAAATACAATATCTACCTCTCTCGATAACAATGCTGGTGCTGCTGCTGTGGAATTTTCTACAGGAAAAAACTCAACTCTTATGCCTAATATTTTGTCTAATGTGGTGCGAAATGTTCCAAAATCTCGTTGTAAATCTTCAATTCCAGTGACATCTGTAACTGCAAATTTAAGATTTTTTGGTGCAGTTCTTGCGATTTGATCTGAGCGATTATTAGTAGAATTTACCCCTGTTGTGCAGCTAGCAGTAAACAGTAGCGAATACCAAAGCAGGTTACGCCGTTTCATAGGTTTTAATGATATTACAAATGTAAAATTTATTAGCTATTTTTTGGCAATATACCTAATATGCAGGTTATTGCTTTTTTGTATTCATGGCTTCTGTGATATTACGGAAATAAGTTTTATGAAATTGGCAATCTCATTTGTTAAAAAATATTGGGTACGTCCCACTTGAGAAACAATACTTAACTACTAGAAATATCCGCCTATTATTTTACACATCAAAAAAATTGCTTACATGGGTTTCATGAAAGCTACAATACTGTATACAAAATCTGTTATGAAAAGAAGGAAATCTAGCCTCTAATAAGATGGAGTTAAGAATTTTTAACTCCTAACTCCTAACTTTTTTACAACTTCAAATTCCAAGCGGCGAAAGCTAAAGCACCCCAACCAGCAAGAAAAGCAGTACCGCCTAGTGGTGCGATCGCTCCTAAGGATTTAATACCGGTTAAGCTAAGGGCGTACAAGCTACCTGAGAAAATAGCAATACCAATGAGAAATAGCCATCCACTGGCGATGAGAGTGGGTTGAGGGGACTCGGTACGACTAATTAGTATTGCTACTAAGAAAAGTGCCAGAGCATGATACATTTGGTAACGAGCGCCAGTTTCAAAAATTTCTAGCGATCGCTCACTAATCTTGTCTCGCAAGGCATGAGAAGCAAAGGCACCACCAGCAACTGACAAACCGCCTAAAATGGCAGCCACGCTCAAAAAAATCTGCGTCATTAGACCTAGCCGTAAGTTGAAGATTGTCATTGGTCATTAGTTAATGACCAATGACAATTAGACATCAAAATGATATGATACAGCCCCTTCTTCGTTCACCTTAAAGTTTGCATTGAATTCTTTAGCTTTTTCATCTAAATATTGTCTGGCGTTGGCTGCGGGTAGTTGTGATTGCATGGCAAAGCCTAAAACAGTTAAGCGCCCCTGATTTTCTTGTAGCATCTCATAAAAAATCGATTGTAGGCGATCGCTAACTTGTTGATTAATCGCCTTTTTCTCCTGCCGACTTTGACGATACAATCCCAATGCTAACCATGCACCCAATGTCAAGGTAGGGACGCCAAAGATTATACCACCAACAGCAGCATTATCATTTTCATAAGTAGCATAAGGTGTGTTAAACTCATACCCATCTTTGGGTAGTATGATTACTTTACGTGTAGCAAATCTTTCAAATACCGCTGTTGCTGATAGTGTTACAAACATGAATCCGAGTGTCAGTAGCCAGCCCGCAGCTAATTTTTCAGCAGTCTTCATAATTTCACTTCAGATTTACACTTTGCTAGCGATTTTAACCTGACTTTTATAAAGGTTCCAGTAATAAATCTACTCCAGTGACAGTTTTTTAGTTTTTGCACCAGACTTGTTTACCTAACATTGCTTGAAAAAGCAAGGTTCTTAAGCGCATACAACGTACCCAGCAATCATGTAATCTTTTTGCTAAATGCGACATCTCCCAGTGTTAACCCTTAAGATGCTTAAATTGCAGCAAGGATATAATATTTTCCTTGCTGCAATTTAACCTTACTTGCGTGTAGCTTCCAGTAGACGGGAAAAATAGAAGCGAGTCTTCGTCATTGCTCGTCGTTCCAAAGAAAAGCCATTACTTTCCAAGATTCTTACTACATCAGCCTCACGGTGCAAATATGCACGAGTGGCTTTACTTGGCCCAGGAAAGAAACTACCAATTTTCTTGAGTATAGTCAGGGCGCAGGTCTTCGGTGCAAAACTGAGAATTATCCGCGACTGTGCCAAAGAACAGAGGTGAGATATCATCTCATCTGCTTTTTCTTGGGGGTAGTGGATGAGAACATCTAAGCAAATAACGGTATGGTAACTACCACTCAAGGATTCCAAATCCTGTACAGCAAAAGTGGGATTTTCGGCATTTCCCAAGGTTTGCTTGGCTCTATCCTTGCCTTCTTCCACCATTTTTTCTGAAATATCGGTGGCATAGATTTTGGCACCATCTACCGCGAGGGGAATGCTGAGACTACCGACACCACACCCAGCATCACAAATTGATAACTCTGATAAATTGTTATCAGACTTTAACCAGCCGAGAACTGTATCGACAGTTTGCTGGTGTCCATTGCGGATGTCTAGTTGGACTTTATTGACTTCGCCATCGCCGTAGATTCGTTTCCAACGGTCAAACCCTGTGGAATTGAAATACTCGCGAACAATCGTTTTGTCGTCGGCTACGTTCATAAACTTCGGTTTTTAGGGGTTCCCAATGCTTAAAATTATCATTGATAGGAACCCATAAGAGCGGTCTTCCAAATTTTTCCAGATGATAGTCACACCAATATCTTGTCTACAGCTTTGTGCCTCAAGTCTATTGAAGGAGGCAGGAGGTTTAAACTTACTTGTAGGTTAAAATGACTGTGTTGCTTACCGCCGCAGTCATCGCAATGCCTCAAATTGCTGCCAACAAAGGTACAATGCACGCGGTACGTGAAAACATCCTTTCCATTTGCCACCTTTGAGGTTTAACAATACTTCCCCACGCCGATTGAGATAGCCAAACCATTCACCGTATTCTGCATCAGCAAAGTGTGACCAGGTGTAATCGTGCATTTTTTGATACCATTCCCAACACACCTCACGCCCTGTCAGGCGATAGCCCATCGCTAATGCAACCAATGACTCTAGGTGAACCCACCACAGCTTTTGATCCCATTCCAATTGTTGTGGCGGATGACCATCTGCATCCATAAAGTAATATAATCCGCCGTACTCGCTATCCCAAGCAAAATTGAGGATATTTAGCACCACATCAATGGCTTGGTTAATAGTTTTGGTATCGTTTTTCCGACGCGCAATGTCCATGATAAACCACATAGCTTCGATACCGTGACCTGGATTAATCAGCCTTCCCTCAAAACAATCTATGTCGGAACCATCAGGGGCAACGTTTTCGTACATTAGCCCCCGTTCTGAGTCGAGAAAATCGGTCATCACTTCGCGGACAGTCTCAGCCAGGACATTCTCTAGTGTTTCCTTTGGCAGTAACCATTCCATTTCTAGAGTCAGGTTGGCTAAAATCATCGGTACAGCCAATGATTTCATGGGGCGTGTGTCAGGATAAGTTTTATTATATTTGCCTTTCGGGTTATCTTTGCGGCGTAATACGTTGTTATATGCTTGCATCGCCACGTCTTTTGCCCATTCTTCGCCGCCAGCAAGTGCATATTGACTAAATGCCATCGCTGCAAAGCAATCAGAAAAGATATTATAGGGTTGAACCAGCGGTTTTCCTTCACGGGTGAGGGCAAAGTACCAGTTACCATCACTATCTCTGCCATGTTGGGCGAGAAAATTAGCGCCATTGCTGGCAATTTTTAGCCAGTTTTCGCGTTTTTCTAGCTGGTTGCAAAGCATAGAAAAAGTCCACACCTGGCGGTTTTGCAGCCAGATGAATTTGTCTGTATCATAAATTTTGCCTTCGCGATCGAGGCAGGTGAAATAGCCGCCTTGCTGCCAATCGAGAGAATATTTTTCCCAAAATGGGAGTACGTCGTTGAGGAGAGCGTTTTTGTAAAGTTCAGCGACCGCTTGAAAATCATACCCCATAAGTTTTCTCCCCTTTTGTGCCAAAACCAACAGCTTAACAGTTATCACATTTTGGCTCGAACATGGAGCGTAGGCGTAGCCCATCGTAGACATCGGGTTAGTCTCTTACAAGATTTAGCCAGCAAAAGCTATACTTCTATCTTGCGCCATTCTCAATAACCGTAGGGTAAGCATTATAGTATCATCTCTACAAGTTTTTTAGATATGAGGTTGTTATGAGTCAGATTGAACGAGTTGCGATCGTTGGAGGAAACCACGGTAATGAGTTAACAGGAGTATATCTAGTCAAAAAGTTTCAGCAGTATCCTAATTTAATCAACAGAGGAAGTTTTGAAACTCTGGCATTACTTGGCAATCTCAAAGCTATTGAAGAAGGCAAACGATACATTGAGAAGGATTTAAATCGCTGCTTCACTAATCAAGGTTTACAAAATACCCAACTCTCAAGTTACGAAGATACGCGGGCAAAAGAAATTCAACAGATATTGCAACCGCAAAATCAGCCTTTTGCAGATGTAATTATTGATTTGCACAGCACAACTGCCAACATGGGTTTAAGTCTGATTTTTTGTGATATGCACCCTTTCTTACTTCGGTTAGGCGCTTATTTGACTTCGATAAATCCGATGGTAAAGATTTTTATTAATCAACAATCTAGAGAAGGTGGTTTTCTCCGTTCTTTGTGCGAATTGGGTTTTGTGATAGAAGTTGGCGCTGTAGCTCAGAATATCTTAAACGCCGAATTATTTCAGCAAACAGAGCAGCTTATGTATGCAATTTTAGACTATTTTGAAGGTTGCAACCAAGGTAATATTCCGCAGTTAAATAGTACGCTTACATTCTATCAATACATTGAGACGATCGATTATCCTAGAAGTGATGCCTACGGCGGGTTGCGCCTACGCGGAGAGATTCAAGCTATGATTCATCCCCAGCTTCAGTTTCGGGATTATGAACCTCTCAATCCAGGCGATCCAATGTTTCTGACTTTTGCAGGAAAAGATATTTTCTATGAGGGAGAGTCTACTGTTTATCCTATTTTTATTAATGAAGCAGCTTACTATGAGAAAGGAATTGCGATGTATCTAAGTCAAAAACACCAAGAGGTAGTTTAATCTATTCTTCCTTCTAACCAAGCTTGTAAATCAGTCAAACTGGTGAAATCTAACAATGCCTCGCTCAAATCTGCGAGAACAGGCAAAGATAAACCAGAAATGGAGGATCGCATTTCCTCAGACAATTTTCCTAGCCGCTTAGTTAATAGTCGGGAAATAGCATTAGCCATCGCTTCTCGTCCTTCTTCTCGTCCTTCTTCTCGTCCTTCTTCCTTGATTTCTCGATAAACTCTCGTTTGCTGTAATGTTATTCCTAGCATAGACTCTACCTCCGCTTGGCTCAATTGTTCAAATCGGTACATCATTATCGTCGTCACTATTTCTATTATGACGCGACCTTCTGCTAATGGTACTTCTTGACCAGTTCTTGTTAACAAATATCTTGCCTCTTCAGGTGCTTCTACTTCCTCTATCGTAGTTAGTACCATCAGTGCCACCCATAAAGGTAATTGGCGAATATTCCCCAATCCATCTAAATACACCCGATGTACTTGGTTACTATTGAGCAATCCCCGATGAGGGTAAATGTTACTTTGTTCGGTATTGCGAGATGGATAAATTACAACTGCTTGCCAGTCATTAAATCTGGCGCGGTTGCGGTAGAAATATAATGAAGATTCAGCAAATACTCTTTCATAAAGCTGTTCATCCTTTTGGAACTGTACCTCACAGAAATATACAACCCCAGGAGTCTCGCTTTCTGGTAGGAGAAATACCCCGTCAATTTCAAATTTGGGTTCTTTGACGGCTACCGAATCAAATCGATAAGCATCCGCATTTGTCGGTGGATTTGTCAAGAGTTCAAATAAGAGAGTGGGGGATTGTTGAAACAGTTTGTAAAAAATTGAGTCTCGACGCATGGAGCATTCTATTTGATTAAATCTGCGATACATTTAATCACATATTCTTGTACATATAGCAAGCAATCCTGAATAAACAAGATCCCCGACTTCTCAAAGAAGTCGGGATCTGTGTAGAGGTAATTGCTGTAAAGACTCAACTCGCTAGCCGATAAATAATCACTTTCCCTTTCCAATTTTCTTCTACAAATACTAAATACTCACCATTGGAACGACGAAAAGCGCGGATGCCGTAGGGTATATCAATCCAGCCACTTTCGCTACCAACTTCTGGGCCTGGTTTTAGTAGTTGTACTTGCACTCCCGTCTTGGCATTGTAGACATATACCTCTGCGGTTTTGACTGTCACGGCAAATACATAGTCTCCCGCCACACTCATGGCCGCCGTAGATACTTCGCGTTTGCCGGTGGTGTCGTAGGGAATCACAATTCGCCACTTGGGAGTACGATTTCCTTTACTCCAGTTGTCAAAACGGGCAATTTCAGATCCAGCAACTCCCGCATCGTCACCGAATGCAGGGTGATCTACTGTAAAGCCTGACAAATACATAGTATCTGTTTCGGGGAAATATTCGATTCGGCGCAAGTCGTTAAATATGTTGGGAGTAGTTTGCTTTTCCATCGAACTATAGCTGTAGATGGGGTTGCCTTTAGGATCTATTCCCTGTAAAGGATAGTGTCGAATGCCATCTTCGGTTCGCAAAGCTTTCCAAACATCTCCTTTGCTGTCTACCCACCAGCCGCCGATATAGGGATAATCTTTGCTGGTATCATATTCGTCATTTTCAAATTTGCCATTACCGTTGCGATCGCGCCAGATCCATTCTCCTTGTTTTGGTTGATGCGGTGGCCAATTTCCGCTAATAAATGGTTTGTCTGCGCTATTAGTTCCGACAAACATTCCGGCTGGTATGGCGATTTTGCCATCCGTGTCTGGATTAAAACGATATATTTGCAGAAAGCTGTTATACATATCTGTGAGGAACAAAAACGGCTTTCCTTGGATGCGGCGAACAAAGGTTCCATCTGGCGAGGTATGCAGACGTGGATCTTGAGGATATTTAAAAGCATTTAAGGTGTAGGCTTTGTAAGTCCATTGCTTACCAGCAGCCTTACTGTAATCCATCAGATAGTGTTCTTGTTTGGTGAATAAATCTACACCATCAGTTTTAGGATCGGCATCTGCATTATCGACGAATATCAATCCTAGCGATCGCCAAATTAGTTTTCCCGATGGCGAAAATTTCCGCAAATCTGTTCCCGACTTGTTGAAACCATTACTATTTATGTAGATATTGCCGGAAGCATCTGTACCAACTCCAGTAAGTCCATAAAGTTTCAAATCTCGAACTTCACCAGGAACTCCTGCATAGATACCGCCTTTACAGCCGAAACTACCTGTTTGTACTGGCTGATCTTTGATGTCATAAATCAACATCTGCTGACGCGGCCCATTTTCTGCCACTAACAGCTTACCTTGATGATTAATTGCGATCGCAGTTGGTTCAACGATATCTGCAATCTCTTGGGGCAATTGCTTTCCACTCTGGGAATAATGTAAAATTTTCGCAGGTTTACCACCATTTTTACTTTGAATAATCCACAGTTTTTTTTGTGGATCAATAGTTATTCCTCCCGGATTCGCAACGGTAAAGCTGCGGAGTTCTTTCATCGTATCAGTATCATAAACACGAATCCGGTTAGCAGCAGAATCACTCACATACAACTCGCTTCCCAAAGTTGCTAATCCAGTAACTTCACTTTTAGTACTGGTAATCAACATACTTTTATCCCAGCCACGCCCTTCAGGAAACGGTGCAGGTTTTCCTGTCAAGTCATAGCGTCTAACGGAATACCAAGTTGTTCCTTCTGGTGGGTAATCTTCTTTTGTATTGCCCCTCGAACCTTGAGTCATGGCAATGTAAATATATTTACTATTTGCTGTTACAGCTTTGCCACCACCCCGACTCCAACCGTGAGTATCTTCAAGGGCACCAATAACTTTGGCATCTTTATAGATTCCTGCTTCTGTTCCCGCCTCATCCCAATGGCTGTTGGTATAAACTGTGCCATCAGAGGCAACATACATTGCTTCAATATTGTTTTGTATCCGCAGATTTCCACTGCCAATAGTATTACCTATCCACGATGTTTTATAAGTAAGTGTGGGTGTTCCAGTTGTTGCCAAGTCTGTTGTAATGCCAATGGTAGTAACAATGACTCCAACAGTCAGGCTGAGTAAAAAATTAAAAGTTTTACTTTTTTGTAAGTATCTAGGTTTAGATAATTTTGTGATGTGCTGATTAAGCTTGTGACGGAGTTTTTCTAACTTCG
>JBGTMK010000713.1:0-12480 GCA_041743605.1 Nostoc sp. | reverse complement strand
ATAGGTTTATTTCAACAACATATCTGATTTGTAAGATTGGTAGTCGATACAAAATCTTGCATACTGAATTGAGCTTGGTTAGATAAAGTCAATACCACAGGTAGAAGCTCAGTAAATAAAAGGTAACGTGGCTTGCTGATGACTTGCAGCAATGCCCAAGTTAGTTATATCCTCGAAGTGCTTAAAATGACGGATGTGAACTTTCGGAGACTTCCTGATAGAAGCAAACGTCTCAAGGAAGTGTCCTGCGAAATTCAACAAAGCGTGTTAAAAAAGGTAACTAACTGCAAAAACACTGCTTTTGAAACATTCGGGAAGGTTTATTACGGAGTTTAAAATAGAAAAATTTATGCAGTTAACTGCCCTAAATAAGGAGAAGCTTTTTGGTTGACTTAACCAATCAAGTAAGTAATGAGTTTGCAATATGAGGTATAGGTTTCAATGGCACTGCCTGTTGTGTCTGTTCCAATGAAGAAAAATAAGAAACCGTCTCTGGTACTGACGCTTTCGGCTGCTGGATTATTGATTGGTGCGGGAAGTGCAGCATACTGGTTCACCCAGAGACAACCATCTTCGAGGAATTTGCTAGTAGGTGCAAATATTATTCCTGGTGATGCTCTGTTTGCGGTTTCTCTGACAACAGATCCCCAACAGTGGCAGAAATTGCGGGAGTTTGGCACAAAAGACACCCAAGTAGAACTGGACAAAAATTTAGTCCAGTTACGCGATCGCTTTCTGACTAATAATGGTTACGATTTCCAGAAAGATATTGCTCCTTGGGTAGGCAATGACATTGCGATCGCAATTCTTGCTCCAACAGCGGGGAATAAACCTGCACTCAAGCCAGTTACCACCAATGAAAATGCTGCTAGTGAGCAGCAGTCGATGGTAATGGTATTGCCAGTGAAAAACCGAGAAATCGCCAAAAGGGTTTTGGCACAACCCAAAACCCTTAAACAAGGCAAATGGATTGATCGTACTTATCAAGGGTTCGCCATTAAACAAAGTGAAGGACAAGCAGGGCAAAACTTCTCGGCTGCATTACTAGATGGGCGTTTTTTAGTGATAACTGATAGTCCCAAAGCTACAGAAAGAGCGATCGACGCCTACAAAAATAAAACATCCCTAGCCACAACAGGGGGCTTTGCTGAGAATTTTCCGAAAATCGCCAACTACCAACCCTTTGCCCAATTTTACGTAAATGTGCCAGCAGCAGCCAAACTAGCCGCTGCTTCTCCAAACCGTCCTTTACCTGCTCAAGTTTTGGCTCAACTGCAAAATAACCAAGGTTTAGCAGGGACAATGACCTTAGAGCCAGAAGGAATCCGCTTAAAGGGCGTTTCTTGGTTAAACCCTAATAGTCAACGACTGCTGGCAGTAGAAAACAAAGCTGGGAAAATGCAAAACCGCGTACCAGCGGAAACTTTAATGATGCTTTCGGGGGGCAATTTACAGCGGTTGTGGGGAAACTACATTTTAACGTCTCAGAGAAATCCCCTTTCACCGATCGCACCAGAACAGATTAGAGGTGGGATAAAATCGCTTACCGATCTCGATTTAGATAAGGATTTGCTCAGTTGGATGAAAGGCGAGTTTTCCTTATCACTGATTCCTACTACTCCAAAACAAGGTTCACCAGATGATTTTCGTGTGGGTTTGCTGTTCATGGTACAGACAAGCAATCGCAAATCGGCTGAAACATCCATCACTCAACTGGATGAAGTGATGAAAAATCAATACCAATTCAAAGTGCAACCGGGGAAAATTGGAGGCCAATCCGTTGTTAATTGGGTATCACCTTATGGTACGTTAACGGCCACCCACGGCTGGTTAGATGGAGATATCGCTTTCCTAGTAGTGGGCGCTCCCATCACTGATAAAATTGTTCCCAAACCCAACAACACACTAGCTAGCACTCTTCCCTTCCAAGAAACAGTTCCTACAGAACCCAATCCGACAAATGGTCAATTTTTCCTGGATGTGGAACGAACTGTGAAAAATTTCCCTCTACCAACTCTAATTCCCAATCAACAAACTTTGCTAGCTGCAACGCGCTCAATTGGGATGACATCTGCTGTCAGCGACAGTCGCAGTAACCGCTACGACATTTTTATCGCGCTCAAAAAAGTTAGTAACACGACTACATTGCCTAGTCCAGAAAGCAGTAAGAGTAACTCTGTTAGATGAGGGGGAATTATTGAATAAGTTTCTTCCTTATCTCTTCCCAATGCCCAATGCCCCATTCCCCATTCCCTATTTCCTATTTCCCCTGTCTCATTACCCTCTAAACATATAGGATCAGAACAGTCAGAAATCGATATTTTAAATTATCCGCGGAGAGAACACTTTATGAATCTGGTTGTACTCCAGAACTGGCTGGACAATGCGTCTTTTGCCATATTATTCCTAACAATGCTCGTGTATTGGGGAGGAGCGGCTTTTCCGAATCTGCCTTATCTAGCCGCTTTGGGGACAGCTGGGATGGCGATCGCAAATTTGGGCATTGCGACTCTACTAGGGGCACGATGGATCGAAGCTGGTTACTTTCCCTTAAGTAATCTCTATGAATCTCTGTTTTTCTTAACTTGGGGAATTACCGCCGTCCATCTAATTGCTGAAAATAGTAGCCGTAGCCGCTTAGTAGGAGTTGCGACAGCTCCAGTGGCAATGGCGATCGCAGCTTTTGCTACTATGACACTACCATCGCAGATGCAAGCGTCAGAACCCCTAGTACCTGCCTTGAAGTCAAATTGGCTGATGATGCACGTCAGCGTCATGATGTTGAGTTATTCTGCTTTGATGGTGGGTTCATTATTAGCGATCGCTTTCTTAATTGTTACTCGCGGTCAAAATATCCAACTACAAGGCAGTTCTGTTGGTACTGGTGGCTATCGCAGCAACGGCTACCGCTTGCACAAAGCATCTGATCTAATTTCTCAACCACCAACCCCTGCTGTCGAAAATAACGGCTTTGCCCGTTTTGAAACTAGTAGCAACGGCAACGGTAACGGTAACACTGCTGTTTTGAATTTAGTAACTACCCCTGAGTCTCAAGCCGTAGCATCTGCTGAACCTCTTTCACCCCAACGCCTTAGCCTTGCCGAAACCCTCGACAACATCAGCTATCGCATCATCGGATTAGGATTTCCCCTGCTGACAATTGGCATCATTGCCGGTGGCGTTTGGGCTAACGAAGCCTGGGGTTCCTACTGGAGTTGGGATCCGAAAGAAACTTGGGCATTAATCACTTGGTTAGTGTTCGCCGCCTACCTTCATGCCAGAATTACTCGCGGTTGGCAAGGGCGTCGTCCCGCAATTTTAGCCTCCGCCGGCTTGCTTGTGGTTTGGGTTTGCTATCTTGGTGTAAATCTTTTGGGTAAAGGTTTGCATTCTTACGGTTGGTTTTTCTAAGAACCTCACTAAAACAGTACTGAGTGTTGAGTATTTTACTTTTACTCATAACTCAGGACTTAGTAAAATTTTGCGTAAAACTCTAGTGAGTTAAGGGTTTGAGTTGAAACGCAGAGGAGGGCAGAGTTTTTCTTTGTCCCTTTGCGAGTGAATTTTTATTTAACTCATCCCACAACTACAAAAACCTTGCGTTGCTAGTTTTCATAAAAAGCCGTAGGGAAATGGAAGTCATTAGTTATTACTACTAAGGACTAATGACTAGTGACAAATGACCAATGACAAATGACTAAATCTATAAAATCATCATTTTATTTCGGATGAACTGTTATATCTCTGAAAATATAGATTTATTGACAGGAGATTTTTATGGAAGATGGATTCGAGAGACTAAATCATGATGAAGTTGTGTCTATAGAACCAGACACTTTTAATAAATTAAATATTGCCAAAACTTTTAAAGTCCGTGATTTGATTACAGCAATTAAGGAATATGTTGGAGCAGAAGAAACAGATGAAGTAAATTTGTATACCCAAGGATTAAATTGTGAAGTTTTACAGTTTAGTACTTTGGGATGGAAAAAAGGAAAAGTTAGACTTGCTTTAGAGTTTTGTCCTGATGAATCTGAGTCACCACTTGATGAAATTTTTCAAAAACTCAAACAAGTGGAAAACTAACATTCAATTAGCGGTGTATAAGTAAGTCGGTGAGATTGAAGAAGAATTCAGGAGCAGAGCTGGAGACGCTCCGCCTCCAGTCAGCAATCAAGACGCTACGAGAATGCTTTCAGCGTTAGCGACAAAGGAGCGTCACCCGCAGGGGTAGGACAAATGACAGCCCCCACCAGTTAGCTTTAATTGCACCGACTTACTTACGACGTTAAAATAGGGAATAGGGAGTAGAGAGTAGGGAAAATAGGTTAGCGATCGCTCGAAGTAACTTAGCTGGCTCTACAGGCTTGGTGATATGCTGTCCAAATCCGGCAGCAATTGCTTGTTGATAATCAACCTCACCAGCATAAGCGGTTATGGCGATCGCAGGAATTTTCCCACCCAGTTCTGGTGACATAGCTCTGATTTGACGCATCAGCATATAGCCGTCTACTTCCGGCATTCCAATATCGCTTAACAGCAGATTTGGCCGGAACTGAGGCATAATTCGTAATGCTTCCATCGCAGATGCGGTCTGGATTACTACTGCGCCAGACTGCTCCAGAATGAAAGCAATTAACTCTCGTGTATCACGCTCATCATCTACCAGCAGAACTTTCAACCCATTTAGATCAGGCGAATCATCAGGTTGGGAAACAATCTGCTGGTTATCTGGATGAATCTTGATCATCGGTAGCATGACTGCAAAGTTTGCTCCCTGTTCTTCACCCAAACTTTCTGCCTTAACTGTGCCGCCATGTAGCTCTACAATATGACGAACAATAGCTAATCCTAATCCCAGTCCGCCGAATTTTCTGGTAGTTGCACCATCAGCTTGTCGGAAGTAGTCAAAGACATAAGGTAAAAAGTCAGGGTTGATCCCCTTACCTGTATCACTGACTCGCATCTGAACTTGAGAACCAACAGACTCTAAACTGATTTCTACCTCTCCACCTTGGGGTGTAAACTTAATAGCATTGGAAAGTAAATTCCAGATAACTTGCTGCAAGCGATTGGAATCACCTGTTACTAGGAATTTGGAGTCGCCCCTTTGGTTCGCTTCCATCGCAACTTGAATTTGAGATTTGAGATTGTCAGGTTGCTTGATAAAATCGATAGATTCTAAATTTTTGTGAGAATTTTCTAATCCAAAATCTAAAATCGTAAATCGCAAATTGATAGATTTGGCTTCAGCAGCTAGACGTACAGTTTCTATGGCTGAAGCGATCGCAGTTTCCAAATTCACAGGAGCAATATTCAGACTAAGTTTACCTTGCAGAATGCGAGAGACATCCAGCAAATCTTCAATTAATTGGGTTTGCAACTTGGCATTGCGCTCAATAGTTTCGAGAGCGCGAGTGGTGGTTGCTTCATCATACTTTTTGGTTTGCAGTAACTTCGACCATCCCAGGATCGGGTTTAGCGGCGTGCGAAGTTCGTGAGAAAGAACCGCCAAAAATTCATCTTTGATCCGATTAGCTTGGATCAATTCTTCTTTGCGTCGCTGTAACGAAGCCATTAACTGAGCGCGTTCCAGAGCAACCGCTACCTGATCGGAGGTTGCTTGTAATAGAGCAATTTCTCCAGAAGTAAAGTGAGTACGGGTGCGACTGGCAAAGGAAAGAACACCAAGCAGCTTTCCCTGAGCAATTAATGGTTGCCCTGCGTAGGCTGTGATTTCCAAAGCACGGAGAATGTGGGCATTTGGATGGGTAGAGTGCGGCACATTATTAACGACAATTTGACGGCGTTCTTGCACCACTAGTCCGCACATACCTTGATTAAATTCCAGATATTCAATTGCTTGAAATACTTCATCAGTAATGCCATTCCAAGCTACTAACCGAAGTTTTTGCTTATTTTCGTGTGTATCGATTAGATAGTGGAAGTAAAAGTGCAAATCCATCTGCGCCGAGAGTTTGCTAAACAAGCTGTTCATTAAATCCAAGGGGCGCTCAGTTGAAAGCAAATCACTAGTTGTTTCCGAGAGCAGTTTGAGTCTTTCACTGCGCTCTTGTAAAGCTTGTTCTGCAAGCTGACGTTCCCGAAGGGCGCGTTCGCGTTCGGTGATGTCAATTGCAACCCCTCCTACTAGACGTTGCCCAGATGCATTGGCAATGGGAAACTTATAGACTAAAAATTCGCCGAGAGTGCCATCTATGCGTGGGGCAGACTCAATCGTTTGAATAACCTGATTTGTCTCGGCAACGGTTCTAATGTTATCGAGGAGAGGTTGAGCGATTTGGGCTGGGTATAGCTGAAAAATGTTTTTATGAATCGCCTTATTTATTGCTAAGTCAAATGTGCTTAGATAAGTTGGACTGAGGTAAACTACACGCCCGTCTACATTCGTAATCCATGCTGCGGCTGGAATATTGTCCATAAAAGCTTGGAATTGCTCTTGACTCTGACTCAGTGCTTTTTTAGCTTGTTTGAGATCACTAATATCCAGAATAAATGCGACTGATTTCTGTCGAGATTCTCCTAAAAGAGAGTAACCAACTACAACTGGGACAATAGAACCATCCTTGCGAATACATTCCTTCTCATAAGGAGTACAGGTTCCCTTTCCTGTTGCCTCAGTAATAGCCAGTTCATCTAAATATTGGTACTCAGATGGCGTGATATCAGTCCACCGTAATCTACCTGCTTGGATATCCTCCTGGGTATAGCCGACAATTCGCAAAAACTCGTCATTGGCTTCGGTGATACTACCATTCACATCACCAAAAAGAATACCAACTACATTCGCTTTCACAAAACTCCGAAGCCGCTCCTCACTTGCTTGGACTGCCTTCTCTGCTTGCTTGCGTTTGCTAATATCTGTAGTGCTGCCAACTAAGCGTAGTGGGTTGCCATCAGCATCTCGCTGCACTATTATCCCCTGATCTAACACATAGATATACTGATTGTTTTTGTTGCGAATTCGATACTCCGCAGTATAGCGATCGCTATTTGCCAAAGCAACTCCCACCTCATCTTCTACACGTTGCAAATCTTCTGGATGGACAAGCTCACGCCACCAATTACCATTTGCTTCAGCTTCAGCGAGAGAATAGCCCAAAATTCGGGTTAACCCTTCGGTTCTTTCAACGGTATTTTTTTCTATATTCCAGTCATAAATGAGACAGTTTACCGCAGATGCAGCTAACTCAAACCTTTCGTTAGCTAACCTCAGACGCTCCTCCTTCTCTCGCAAAGTTTGTTCTACTTGTTTGCGTTCACGTAGTGCAGCTTGCTGTTCGCTCAAATCAACAACGAAGCCAATAACCGTTTCTTCAGCATCTCCCACAAGGACAGAACCGAGCAAAACGGGAACTCTTGTACCATCTTTGCAGATATATTCCTTCTCAAAGGGCTTACATACTCCGGTGGTTTTCAGTTCTTCCACTGAACGCTCACTCAAAAGAAGATACTCTGGTGGGGTAATATCGCGCCAGTTCATTCGGTTAGCGGACAAATCTTCTCGCCTATAGCCGACCATTTTCAGAAAAGCATCATTGGCTGCCATGATGGAGCCGTTCTTCACATCAGTGACAATCACTCCAATGATGTTAGATTCTGCCAGTCGGCTAAACCGCATCTCACTATTTTGCAACAACTTTAAGCTTGTCTCTGCCTTGCGTCTAGCAGTTCGCAACTCTGAAGAAAGGGCGGTAATTAAGAAGGATACTAGTGAAAACGTCGTTAATCTTACCAAAACGTTTTGGCTGAAGAAATCGAAGGAGTAGACTGGCTCAATCAAAAAATATAGCGCAGTTGTCACAGAAAGAGCGATCGCTAGCACTCCAAGTCCCATGCCGCCATACCAAGCGCTGACTGCCACAGCAGCATAAAATAATGGAAATACGCTCGGATCAAAAACTGGCAGCAACAGTTTTGTCAGCAGCAACGCCGCTATGACTGCCACAATCATCACACCATAAGCTATGAACCAAGAACGCATCATCAAAATTTTTTCGGGTACTTTCACCATCATCTTAAGAGTCCTCCCGTTGCTCCGCTTTTGAGAGATACTCTTTCACTAGTGTTTTACCTGGTTTGCCCATTTTCTGTAACATTTCTTCAATCAGCTTTAGTGCCATCTGCGAAGGCACTGTAGATCCGTTCTCCCAGCGATTGATTGTTCGCAGAGAAACTCCCAACTTGGCTGCAAACTTTTCCTGAGAGAGATCGAGCTGCTGCCGCAGTTCACGGATTAAATCTGAAATTTTTAGTGGCTTTCCTAGTTCCATAGTAGGAAGATTAAGACAGGTGTCTCGCCATTTGTCTCCAGCTTGAGGAAGAATTTAAATAGTCATTAGTTATTATCGATTTCATCTTTTGGTGAAACACCAATATTCATTTATCAGTGTTCACTGGTTATTGTTTACTGCAAAATGTATCTATAAAATAAATATTAAATTTCTCTAATATGTGACGCCATAATAGTATTCTTTAAGGCGATTTAATGATTATTAGCCATCACACACCGCCAAAAATTTATGGGTGGTGTGTTACATTCTCGTGCTTTATACCCAACTTGATTTTTCATATACAAAAGATATCTATATATAAGTTTTGCTTAATATTTTCCATTGATAAATTTTTCAGATGGTAATTTTTGCAACCAAATCTGAAACGGTTTTCCAAGTCTGTAGTTAATTTTACTTCTATAGTAAGATGCCAATGGCAAAATTATATAGCTATGATGCACCTTTAATAAAAATTTTGCCTGATTTTTAACCGTTTTGATTAATCAACATTCCGAAAAACTCCTAAACACTCAACTGGAGAATTTACCAGGTGAAGGTTATGTATTTAACTGGTTTGACTGGTTTTGTCTTTGGTATCCTCCAGGTTGGCTAATTTTATTCAACCGCCATTGGCAGCACTATCACACCGACCCAGATGGTTGGAATTGGCTAGAATATGGATTATTTCTAATTCCTGGCGGATTTTATTTAGCACTGCTAAGTCGCTGGTTGCGTCTGGGTTTTCGTTCACCCCGAAAAGAAGTTGGTGAATTTGATCCTAAATATCAACAAGCTTTTGGCTCAGAAATTCTTGCCCCCATCGTTAAATACTATTTTCGAGGAGAATTGCAACAAGTTGAAAACTTGCCGCCAACAGGGCCATTGATTGTGGCAATGAATCACGCGGGGATGTGTTTTCCTTGGGATTTTTTGACCTTGGGTTATTTATTAAGTGAAGCTAGGGGATGGGTAGTACAACCCATAGCAAGTCCAGCATTATTTGAGCATCCTTGGGTAATTTGGTGGCTACCACCTAAATGGCCGCAGGTTTTAGGTGGTGTGCGAGCCGAATTAGATGATTTTGAGTCAGCTATGGCTCAAGGCAAAATTCTCTTATATGCACCCGAAGGTATCCGCGGCCCTTTGAAAGGTTGGAGAAGACGCTATCAACTAGAAAAATTTGATGTGAGTTTTATTCAGTTGAGCGATCGCTATCATATTCCCATTCTCCCAGTAGTTTGCATCGGTAGTGAATCTCTACATCCTTGGGCTGTTAATTTCACTAAGTTGCAACGACTAGTCAAATTACCATTCTTGCCTTTTTCACCCTTGATGCTAGTCTTACCTCTGTTTCCCTCAATGGGAATTTGGGCAATGAGAACTCGTCTGCGTTACTTTATTCAGTCTTTGGAATCAGCAGGATTGGAGGATAAGCACTCAAATAAAGGGCGTGCAGTAGTTTATCAACAGGCACAACAATTACGAGAAAAACTGCAACTTCAAATTAATCAGTTTTTGGGTAAATATTAATACTACAAGCTGAAATTTGTTGAATATAAACGGTTTAGGATGTGGTTCAATTAATGAAAACTGCTGTAACTTTGTAGTGGATTTATGGAACCTGTGACCAGATAATTACTAATTCGTAATTCGTAATTCGTAATTAATGGCACAAACCCTTCAATTTATTGATTGAGATAAAAAACATTATTCCTTTTTGTAAAGCCCCCAACTTCAGTCGTGGGGTAAGAATTACGAATTAAGTTAGCGACGCAGGAGCGTCATTGTCAATTGCGAATTATTTTGACACTGATGGTTGTTGTGACGCGGATTTCTATAGACTTACGTTACGTACCTTGTTCAAATTCGTCAATGGCTTGAATCTCATCTGAAATCTGGATGCATTGTTCTAATAAAGCAATATTTAGTTCTGGAAATAATTCACTTGACGTAATTTGTTCATAGCCATAAGTATCTAAAAACTCAGGCGATGTTTCTTCCCGCAAGTGGTAAAGTTTGAGTCGATTGAATTGCCAAATCCAAACTTCAGCAACTCCTAAACGGCGATAAATTTCTAATTTATCAATACTTCCACTGGTAATGTTCACCTCTATAGCTAAGTCTGGGATATTTTTCTGCTCGTAAAGCGAGTAGCATTCATCTGGTTCCACACCAGCTTGCTTAAGTTGTTTTTTTATTGTGGAACTCCCCATTGGGTTAAATCGAATTCGCTTTAAGTAGAGATAGCGTTCTATTAAAATAGCCAAACGTTTTTTGATATTTTCATGTCTGATAGACGGTGACACAATTTCTAAGATTTCATCCAAATAGGTGACACGGTAATGAGAATTATCTTCTAGTTTGGCTAATAAAGCTTCATACATTTGCCAGCTTACCCCACTAGTGACAAATTTTTCCTCTGGATCATCAATATCTGCAAGTTCTGGGTCGTTTAAGAGTTCTTTCAGGCTGATGACCATTGTTTTCTCTAAAAATTAGGGTTTAAGTAAACACTTGCAGTGTCCACCATAGAAAAATTTCTTCGCTAAACCGACTCCACTGAGGAAGCACCGAAACGATAGCCTTTGCCGTAGACTGTGTGAATCAGTGCAGTTTCTCTACCTACCTCAATCTTACGGCGCAATAAACGAATTAATGCCGCGATCACATTACTACTAGGTTGTTCTTCCTCTTGCCACAAATTTTGCATAATCTGAGCATGAGTTAGTAGCTGTCCCGTGTGTTCCATAAAATATTGCAACAACTGGCTTTCTTTTTGCGATAGCTCAATTATCCGTCCCTGGCGATAGGCTACTTGATTTTCACAATCGAGTTCTAAATCAGCAACAGTTAAACGTCCAGTGGTAGTTTCATAGGTTTGAGAACCAGAACGACGCAATAAAGCACGAACTCTCGCTAGTAACTCCCGCAGTTCAAAAGGTTTAACTAAATAATCGTCAGCACCAGCATCTAAACCTTCTACGCGGTCATCCAAAGTATCCTTGGCTGTGAGAAACAGCACGGGGGTAGTTTTGCTTTGGCGTCGCAATTCCTGACAAATCTCTAACCCCGTTTTTCCTGGCAACATCCAATCTAAAATCAGTAGGTCATAACTACCTGCTTGTGCAAGTTTGCTGCCAGATGTCCCATCATAAGCGGCATCTACAGCGTAACCCTCACGAGTTAATAAGCGACTCAAGGGTTCAGTTAGTTCAATTTCATCATCAACTAATAAAATTCTCATGCTGCTTGTGGTAAGCATATAGAGATATTCTCAATATTATTCAACTGTCGAGACGCTAAGGATACCAATAAAAAGAATGCTGACTGTTGCATTGCCAAAAGGGGAACTACTTAAAAATAGCATCCGCTTGCTACAAGCTGTGGGATTAGATTTTAGTGCTTTTTTAGATTCAGGAACTCGCCAACTTCAAATTCCTGACACTAAGGGAGTTGCGAAAGCTTTGTTAGTGCGGGCGCAGGATGTGCCGGTGTATGTAGAATATGGTCAAGCACAACTGGGTGTTGTCGGTTACGATGTGTTGCGGGAAAAGCAGCCGCAAGTTGCCCACTTGGTGGATTTACAGTTTGGGCATTGTCGGATGTCTGTGGCGGTAAAAGCATCAAGTTCTTACCGATCGCCTTTAGATTTACCACCGCATGGTAGAGTTGCTTCCAAGTATGTAAATTGCGCTCGTGAATATTTCCACAGTCTAGATTTACCTGTGGAAATAGTGCCGTTGTATGGTTCAGTGGAATTAGGCCCGATTACTGGAATGTCAGAAGCGATCGTGGATTTAGTTTCCACAGGGCGGACTTTGCGCGAAAATGGTCTGATTGAAGTTGCTACTTTGTATGAAAGCACGGCGCGGTTGATTGCCCATCCTCTGAGTTACCGCCTGAACACGGGTAATCTGAGTGATGTGATTGCCAAGCTGCGAGAGGCCGTTTTGGTAAGTGCTTAATACCAATTTGTAATTCCTAATATTCCTTAGAGAAATCGGGAATGTTGTTGTAAGGACTTCCATAGGGGTGTGGCTGTGTGCATTGGTGTCAACTTAACGCAAAAACTATGTCCCGCAAGGAACTGAAGTTCCAAGAATCATAGCGAAAGTCATCTTCAGATGACTAGATATCCCCAAAAATATTCAGTCTACTTCAGTAGACTTTAGCTATGAGCCAGAGA